>NZ_JBHTRI010000010.1:0-217858 GCF_042796085.1 Streptomyces sp. NPDC056452 | reverse complement strand
CGGTGCGGTCGTCCGCACCGGCCGCCCGGCTCGGGTCACTTGACCTTGATCTGGTCGTACACCGGGACGCTGAAGACGTTCAGGGCGACGTTCTCCACCCGGTCCGAGTAGCCGGCGCTGCCGTTCTGGTACCAGAGCGGGATCACGGGCATCTGCTCGGCGAGGATCTTCTCCGCGTCCTGGAAGGTGCTGACGGCCGTGGCCTTGTCGGTCTCGGCGTTCGCCTTGTTGACCAGGCCGTCGAACTCCTTGTTGGTCCACTTGCCGTCGTTGGACGGGGCGTTGGTGTAGTAGAGCGGCTGGAGGAAGTTCTGGATGAGCGGGTAGTCCATCTGCCAGCCCGCGCGCCAGGCGCCGGTCAGCTTCTGGGTGGAGACCTGGCTGCGGAAGTCGGCGAACGTGCCGACCGGGCTGCCGACACAGGCCTTGTTGTTGCCCATGACGTTGTTGATGCTGTTGCAGACCGCGTCGACCCATTCCTTGTGGGAGCCCGTGTCCGCGTTGTACGAGATCTTGAGCTGACCGCCGGGGATGCCGCCGCCCTCCTCGATCAGCTTCTTGGCCTCGGCCTTGTTGTACTCGCACGGGTCGCCGCACAGGCCTTCCTTGAAGCCGCCCTCCTCACCGAGGACCGGGGAGGTCCAGTCGGAGGCGGGGGTGCGGGTCTTCTGGAAGATCTGGTCGGTGATCTGCTCCCGGTTGATGGCCATCGACAGGCCCTGCCGGACCTTGACCGCGTCGGGCGTGTTCCAGGCGTCCACGTAGAACGGGAAGGCGAGCGTCTGGATGATGCCGGCCGGGGTGTTGATGTACCGGTCCCCCAGGTCCGCCTCGACGTTCTTGAGCTGCGAGGCGGGCACGTCGTCGACCAGGTCGAGGTTGCCTGCCGTCAGGTCGGTGTAGGCGGTGTTGTTGTCGGTGTAGACCTTGAGGTCGATGCCGCCGTTCTGCGCCTTGTCCGTGCCGGGGTAGTCGTCCCACCGGCGCAGGTTCATCGAGGAGCCCTTGGCGTACGAGTCGACGGTGTACGGGCCGTTGCCGACCGGCTTGGAGAGCCAGGCGTCGTGGTCCGAGTAGAAGGTCTTGGGCAGCGGCACGAAGGCCGCGTAGCCGAGGGTGTCGGGCCAGAGCGAGAACTTCTGGGACAGCTTGACCGTGAAGGTCGTCCCGTTGACCACCTTGAGGCCCGAGAGGGTGTCGGTGGAGGCCTTGCCCGCCTCGGGGTGGGCCTTGTCGTAGCCGTCGATGTAGGCGAAGAAGTACGCGTTCTTCTGGTTGTTCTTCAGCGCCGCGCCGTAGTTCCAGGCGTCGACGAACGACTGTGCGGTGACCTTCTCGCCGTTGCTGAAGGTCCAGTTGTCCTTGATGGTGATGGTGAAGTTCTGCGAGTCGGTGGACTCGATCTTCTCGGCGATCTCGTTCTCGGCCTCGCCGGTCTTGGGGTCGTACCGCACGAGCCCGCGGAAGAGCATGTCGAGGACCTTGCCGCCCTGCACCTCGTTGGTGTTGGCCGGCTCCAGCGGATTCTGCGGGTCGCCCCAGGAGGAGCTCACGATCCCGTCCGCGCCGCCACCGCCACCGCTGTCGTCCCCGCCGCCGCAGGCGGTAGCCGCCAGGGCGACGGCGACCGCGCATGCGGCCCACCTGGCGTGTGTGGCTCCGCGCATGGAGTGCCTCCTAGGGTTCCCGTGAGTAGCTCAATGCCTCATATCACCCCATATGACACTGCGTCGCATGTTCATGTCCGCCGTACGGGGACCGGCCCGAACGCACGAAGACGCCCGGCCCCACAGGGGGCCGGGCGTCTTCCGTTCAGCTGACCGACGAGCTACGCCGCGTGCACGACGTCCTTCTCCTCGGCGAAGTGGCACGCCGACTCGTGCGCGGCCGGAGTGTCCGAGGCCTTGAAGCGCTCGGGGATCGCCAGGAGCGGCACCTCGGTGGCGCACTTGTCCTGGGCCTTCCAGCACCGCGTACGGAAGCGGCAGCCCGACGGCGGGTTGGCCGGCGAGGGGACGTCACCGGTGAGGATGATCCGCTCGCGTCCGTCACGGGCACTCGGGTCCGGAACCGGGACCGCCGACAGCAGCGCCTGGGTGTAGGGGTGCGTCGGGTGGTCGTAGATCTGCGTGTCCGTACCGATCTCGGCCATCTTGCCGAGGTACATGACGCCGACCCGGTCCGAGATGTGCCGGACGATCGACAGGTCGTGCGCGATGAAGAGGTAGGAGAGGTTGAACTCGTCCTGGAGCTTCTCCATCAGGTTGATGACCTGCGCCTGGACCGACACGTCGAGCGCGGAGACCGGCTCGTCGCAGATGATGATCTCCGGGTTGAGCGCGAGGCCGCGGGCGATGCCGATGCGCTGGCGCTGACCGCCGGAGAACTGGTGCGGGTACCGGTTGATGTACTCCGGGTTCAGACCGACGACGTCCAGGAGGTCCTGCACCTTGCGGCGCCGCTCGCCCTTCGGGGCCACCTCGGGGTGGATGTCGAAGGGCTCCCCGATGATGTCGCCGACCGTCATGCGCGGGTTCAGCGAGGTGTACGGGTCCTGGAACACCATCTGGATGTTGCGGCGCACGGCCTTCAGCGCACGGCCGGACAGCCTGGTGATGTCCTGGCCCTTGTAGAAGACCTCACCGGCGGTGGCCCGCTCCAGCGTCATCAGGAGCTTGGCGACCGTGGACTTGCCACAGCCCGACTCGCCCACGATGCCGAGCGTCTCGCCCTGGTAGAGATCGAACGAGATCCCGTCCACGGCCTTGACCGCGCCGACCTGCTTCTTGAACAGGATGCCCTGGGTCAGCGGGAAGTGCTTGACCAGGTTGCGCACCTGGAGGATGGGCTCCCCCTGCGAGACCGGCGCGTCGATCGCCGCTACGGCCTCCGACTCGGTGACCGCATTGACCGTCGCCACTTCGGTGACGTTCGGGGTGGCGTCCACGGGCTCCTTCTCGAGGTCAGCCATGGATCGTCTCCTTCCAGAAGTGGCAGGCGCTGCCGCGGCCGACCAGCTCGGTACCGTCCTGCTCGGTGACCGGGCGCAGTGCCGGGATCTCCGTACGGCAGATGTCCTGCGCCATCGTGCAGCGCGGGTTGAAGGCGCAGCCGGACGGCACGTGCAGCAGGTTGGGCGGCAGGCCCTTGATCGCGTAGAGCTCCTGGCCCTTCTGGTCCAGGCGCGGGATCGACTCCAGCAGACCCTTGGTGTACGGGTGCGCGGGGCGCTTGTAGATCTCGTGGACCGGTGCGGTCTCGACGATCCGGCCCGCGTACATCACGGCGATCTTGTCCGCCACGTCGGCGACGACACCGAGGTCGTGCGTGATCAGGATCAGGCCCATGTTGAAGTCGCGCTGGAGCTCCGCGAGCAGGTCCATGACCTGCGCCTGGACGGTCACGTCGAGCGCCGTGGTGGGCTCGTCCGCGATGATCAGGTCGGGCTCCAGGGCCAGCGCCATCGCGATCATGATGCGCTGGCGCATACCGCCGGAGAACTGGTGCGGGTAGTCGTTGACCCGCTCCTTGGCCGCCGGAATGCGTACCCGGTCCATCAGCGCGATGGCCTTGGCCTTGGCGTCCTTCTTGGAGAGCCCCTGGTGCACACGGAACATCTCGCCGAGCTGGTAGCCCACGGAGAGCACCGGGTTCAGCGAGGACAGCGCGTCCTGGAAGATCATGGCGATCTTCTGGCCGCGGATCTGCCGGCGCTCCTCGTTGGACATCTTGAGCATGTCCTGGCCGCGGAAGAGGATCTCGCCCTTGGGGATGCGGCCCGGGGGCATGTCCAGGATGCCCATGATCGCCTGAGCGGTCACGGACTTGCCGGAGCCGGACTCGCCGAGCACGGCGAGGGTCTCGCCCGCGCTGACGCTGTAGTTGACCCCGTTGACGGCCTTGGCAACGCCGTCACGGGTATGGAACTCCACGTGCAGATCGCGGACTTCGAGCAGCGGGCCGCTCTCGTCGTTGGAACCACGCGGAGCAGGAACATCCGCCGTCTTGTCGATGATGGTCATGTACGCCTCCCTCAGCGCAGCTTGGGGTCGAGGGCGTTGCGTACCGCATCGCCGAGCATGATGAACGCCAGAACGGTGATCGACACCATGACCGACGGGATGATCAGCACGAACGCGGCGTTGCGCAGCTGCTCCTGGCCGGAGGAGATGTCCACACCCCACGACACGGTCGGTTCGGCGAGGCCGATGCCCAGGAAGGACAGCGTGGCCTCGGCCGAGATGTAGCCGCCGAGCGCGATGGTCGCGACGACGATCACCGGGGCGATCGCGTTGGGCAGGATGTGACGGAGCAGGATGCGGGTGGTCGAGGCGCCGAGCGCCTTGGCCGCCATCACGTAGTCGGCCTGCTTGATCGTCAGTACGGAACCGCGTGCGACACGGGCGATCGAGGTCCAGCCGAGGAAGGCCAGGGCCAGGATGACGACCCAGATGTGGCGCTCCGAGAACGAGGTCAAGACGACCATCGCGCCGAGGATGAACGGCACGCCGAAGAAGATGTCGGTGACCCGGGAGAGCAGGGTGTCGATCCAGCCGCCGAAGTAGCCGGCGAGCATCCCGACCACGGTGCCCAGGATGGTGACGAGGGCGGTGACGACGACGGCGACGGTGATCGAGGCGCGGGCGCCGTAGACGACACGCGCGTAGATCGAGCGGCCCTGGATGTCGTACCCGAACCAGTCCTCCTGGAAGAAGTTCCCCCACTTGGGCTTCTGCAGGTAGTGGTGGGCCAGGTCCGCGTAGCGCGGGTCCGCGCCGGTGAACAGGCCGGGGAAGACCGCCATCGTCAGCAGGAAGACGATCAGGACGGCCGAGACGACGAACAGCGGGCTGCGCCGCAGGTCGTGCCAGGCGTCCGACCACAGGCTGCGGGGCTTGCCCACCTTGGCGGCGGGAGCCGGTGCGGTGGTCGCCTCGGGCAGCTGGCCCGCGGTGGTTTCCTTGAGCGTCTCAGGCATAACGGATCCTCGGGTCCAGGACCGCGTAAAGCAGGTCGACGACCAGGCTGGCGACGAGATAGACGATGACGATCAGCGTCACGATGCCGACGACCGTGGCACCCTCGCGGTGCCTCAGCGCGTCGAAGACGGCGGAGCCGACACCCTTGACGTTGAAGATGCCCTCGGTCACGACGGCGCCGCCGAGCAGCGCACCGAGGTCGGTGCCGAGGAAGGTGACCACGGGGATCATCGAGTTGCGCATCAGGTGGACCCCGACGATGCGGCGTCGCGGCAGCCCCTTGGCCACAGCGGTACGCATGTAGTCGGAGCGCAGGTTCTCCGCGACCGAGGTACGGGTCAGTCGCGCGACGTACGCGAGTGACAGGGACCCGAGCACGACCGCGGGCAGGATCAGCTCGTCCCAGCTGGCTTCCATGCTCACGTTGGGCTGGACCCAGCCGAGCTGGAAGGCGAAGAAGTACTGGCCGAGGAAGCCCAGTACGAAGGACGGCACGGAGATCAGCAGAAGCGTCAGTACGAGCAGTCCGCGGTCCCGGAAGGTGTCGGCCTTCAGACCGGCGAAGATGCCCATGGAGATACCGACGAGGACCGTGAAGATGAAGGCAAACAGGGCCAGTCTGACTGTGATCGGAAATGCTTCCGAGATGATGTCCGCCACCGGTCGGCCACTGGCGATCTGTGTGCCGAAATCACCCTGGAAAAGGCCGATGAGGTAGTTCCAGTACTGGTGCCAGAGCGGGAGGTCGAGACCCAGCTCCTTCTTCATGTTCGCGATCTGCGTCGGGTCGACGGTCTGCTCACCTGCGAGCGCGCGCACGGGATCGCCGGGCAGCGCGTACATCATGGAGAAGACCAGCAACGTTGATCCGAGGAAGACCGGGATCATCTGGAGCAGTCGCCGCGCGACATAACGCCCCATGTTTGCCTCCGATTTAGGGATAATGCAGCCCAAGGGCCGCTCTCCGGATTCGAAGAGCGGCCCCCGGGACCTACTGCCTGTGTGGGCGGCTGATGGCCTGGTGGGGGCCCTCAGGCGGTGTTACTTGGCGACGGTGACTTCGGTGATGTTGTAGTCACCGTGGAAGTCGACGGTCACGTTGTCGACTGCCTTGGAGTAGCCACCGTTGGTCTTGTACTCCCAGAGCGGGATCGCCGGCATCTTCGTCAGGACGAGCTTCTCGGCCTCCTGGTAAGCCTTGATCGACTCGTCCAGGGTCTTGGCGTTGTCGCCCTTCTTGAAGGCCGCGTCGACCTCCTTGTCGGAGAACCGGCCGTTGTTCGCCTCAGCGGTGGTGCCGTACAGCTCCCGCATGAAGTTGACGTTCAGCGGGTAGTCGGCCACCCAGCCACCGCGGTACATCGACTTGACCTGGTCGTTGTCACGCGCTTCCAGGTCGGTCTGGAAGTCCGGCTTGGCGTCCGGGATGCAGTCCACACCGGTGGAGTTGCGGATGGACTCGCAGACCGCGGTCACCCACTCCTTGTGACCACCGTCGGCGTTGTACTGGATCCAGATCTTGTTCTCCGGAACGCCGCCGCCCTCGGTGACGAGCGCCTTCGCCTTGGCCGCGTCGAACTTGAACACGTCGGTGCCCAGGTCCTGGTTACCGGCCACACCCGGGGGCGTGAAGCTGGTGGCGGGCTTGCGGGTGCCGTTGAGCACGGTCTTGGTGATCGTGTCGCGGTCGATACCCATCGACAGACCCTGGAGGACCTTCGGGTTGATGCCCTTGAAGGTCTTCGAGTAGAAGGTCGGGACGAGCGACTGGATCGCCGCGTACGGCTGGTCGATCGCACGGTCGCCGAGGTCCTGCTTGTACTTCGGCAGGTCCTTCGGGCCGACCTGGCGGATCATGTCCAGGTTGCCGGAGAGGAGGTCCTGGTACGCGGCCTCGACGGTCGCGTAGTTCTTGAAGAGGACACCCTTGTTCTTGGCCTTGTTCGGGCCCTGGTAGTCAGGGTTGGCCTTGACGCGGATGAGCTTCTTGTGGTCCCACTTCTCGAAGATGTAGGGACCGTTGCCGACCGGCGCCTGGCCGAACGCCTTGGTGTCCTTGTAGAACACCTCCGGCAGCGGGGCGAAGGTCGCGTAGCCGAGCTTGTACTCGAAGTACGGCACGGCGGTGTTGAGCTCGATCGTGAAGGTGGTGTCGTCGACCAGCTTCAGACCGGACATCACGTCGGACTTGGGGTCACCCTTCTCGGGGTGGACGTCCGCGTAACCCTTGATGTCCTCGAACCAGAAGGCGTTCTGCTGGTTGTTCTTGCTGTTGGCGTACCAGTTCCACGCCTTGATGTACGAGTCGGCGGTGACGGGGGTGCCGTCGTGGAACTTCCAGCCGGCCTTGAGCTTGACCGTCCACGTCTTGGAGTCGGTCGTCTTAACGGACTCGGCGTTCGTGTAGACGATGTTGCCGTCGGCATCGAAGTCCAGCAGCTGCGTGAACAGCGACTGGATGACGTAGCTGCCGAGCGACTCGTTCGTGTCGGCCGGGATCAGCGGCTTCTGCGGCTCGCCGACGTCGATGGACACGTAGCCCGCAGGCTTGCCCTTCTCCTTCGAAGCCGAGTCGCTGCTGCCGTCACTGTCGCCGCCGCCACAGGCGGTCGCGGCCAGGGCGATGATTGCCGCTCCCGCGACCCACTTGGCGCTCTTGGCACCGCGCATGGGTTTCCTCCTCATGAGTCCACTTTTGACTACAAGAGGGGCACTGGAGAGATCCACCGACACCCCTGACGGCGATCGTTTCAGTGCCCCGAGTGTGCTCGTGAGTCCGCACTCCCCACAGTGCGTCGACCCATTGACCCGAGCTCAATGGAGCCAACTATTAAGGAACACCGAGCTGTAAACCACACTTAAAGGGTCTCGGTTTGACAACATCAGGAAGCCGTGGTTGACCGAAATCCGGACAAAGGGATCCCAGACAGACACCCGCGAAACGGACCGTTAACACATGTTCCGGAGAGCGACGCCCGATATCCGGACACCTCGGTCAGAAAAACCGATTGACGAAAGGCCCGGCCCCCCACAGTCTCTGCGGGGGGCCGGGCCTCATGTCAATGGCTAGTGCAGGCGGTTCGCCGGCCGAAGCGGGCGCTCCGGATCAGGCGTCAGCCGTTCTTCGCACGCGAGGCCGTACGGCCGCGCTGCTTCTGGTCCAGGACGACCTTGCGGATACGGACCGTCTCCGGGGTCACCTCGATGCACTCGTCGTCGCGGCAGAACTCGAGCGACTGCTCCAGGGAGAGCTTGCGCGCGGGCACCACGTTCTCCGTGGTGTCCGCGGAAGCCGCACGCATGTTGGTGAGCTTCTTCTCCTTGGTGATGTTCACGTCCATGTCGTCGGAGCGCGAGTTCTCACCGATGATCATGCCCTCGTAGACCTCGGTGGTCGCCTCCGTGAAGATGACACCGCGCTCCTGGAGGTTGACCATCGCGAACGGCGTCACGACGCCCGCACGGTCCGCCACGAGCGAGCCGTTGTGACGGGTGCGCAGCTCGCCGAACCACGGCTCGTGGCCCTCGAAGAGGGAGTGCGCGATGCCCGTACCGCGGGTCTGGGTCAGGAACTCCGTACGGAAGCCGATGAGGCCGCGGGACGGGACGATCCACTCCATGCGGACCCAGCCCGAACCGTGGTTCGTCATCGTCTCCATGCGGCCCTTACGGGTCGCCATGAGCTGCGTGATCGCGCCGAGGTGCTCCTCGGGCGAGTCGATGGTCATGCGCTCGATCGGCTCGTGGGTCTTGCCGTCGACCTGCTTGGTGACCACCTGCGGCTTGCCGACGGTGAGTTCGAAGCCCTCGCGGCGCATCGTCTCGATGAGGATCGCCAGCGCGAGCTCGCCACGGCCCTGGACCTCCCAGGCGTCGGGGCGCTCGGTGTCCAGGACGCGGAGCGAGACGTTACCGACCAGCTCGCGGTCCAGACGGTCCTTGATCTGCCGGGCGGTGACCTTGTGGCCCTTGCCGCCCTTGCCGACGAGCGGCGAGGTGTTCGCACCGATGGTCATCGAGATCGCAGGCTCGTCGACCGTGATCAGCGGCAGCGCGATCGGGTTCTCGAGGTCGGCCAGGGTCTCGCCGATCATGATGTCCGGGATACCGGCGATGGCGCAGATGTCGCCCGGGCCGGCCACCTCGGCGGGCTTGCGGGTGAGCGCCTCGGTCATCAGCAGCTCGGTGATGCGCACGTTGGACATCGTGCCGTCGCGCTTGATCCACGTGACCGTCTGGCCCTTGCGGAGCTCGCCCTGCTCGACGCGGCACAGCGCGATACGGCCGAGGAAGTTGTCGGCGTCCAGGTTGGTGACGTGGGCCTGGAGGGGCGCGTCGGCGTCGTACTCCGGGGCCGGGACCGCGGAGAGGATCGTGCTGAAGAACGGCTCCAGGCTGTCGCTGTCCGGCGGAACCGTGCCGTCCTCGGGCTTGGTCAGCGAGGCGACGCCGTCACGGGCGCAGGCGTAGACGATCGGGAACTCGATCTGGTCCTCGTCGGCGTCCAGGTCCAGGAAGAGGTCGTACGTCTCGTCGATGACCTCGGCGATCCGGGAGTCCGGGCGGTCCGTCTTGTTGATGCACAGGATGACCGGCAGCCGGGCCGTCAGCGCCTTGCGGAGCACGAAGCGGGTCTGCGGGAGCGGCCCCTCGGACGCGTCCACGAGCAGGACGACCGCGTCCACCATCGACAGGCCTCGCTCGACCTCACCACCGAAGTCGGCGTGGCCGGGGGTGTCGATGATGTTGATGGTGATGACGTCGCCGCCATCTTTCGGGTGGTACTTCACGGCCGTGTTCTTGGCCAGGATCGTGATGCCCTTCTCACGCTCCAGGTCGTTCGAGTCCATCATGCGTTCGTCGAGGTTCTCCGCGGCGTGGGCCGCGAAGGCGCCCGCCTGCTTGAGCATGGCGTCGACCAGCGTGGTCTTGCCGTGGTCGACGTGGGCGACGATGGCTACGTTACGGATGTCGTGGCGCGTGGGCATGGGTGGCTTGCGCTTCTCTCGGATCGTGGGATCAGGCGTCTCAGTCGGTCTCGAGTCCTCGTACGCCCGCCGGGCGGACACGCCACGGCTAGTCCAATGGTACGGGCCCGACGCGTCCTGGGCTTCCCGGCCCGATCCGCAGGACCGGACTCCAAGCAGTATTCAGCCGATATTCAGCCGGTATTAAGTCATCATCCGACCTGTGACCGGCCGGACGGAGGGGGGTGTGGGGGGGTGAGCAGCCCGGGTCTGGGCAGAAACCACCTTGCCCGCCGGGGGTCCCGGCGGGCAAGGGAATTGAGCTGGTTCTGAGCTTCCGATACGGCCTTGACCTGCTACTTCTTACGATTCGCGGGGGAACCTGCCGCTTGTCGCCCGGTGAATCCGATGTCCTCGTAGCGAGGTGCGGCGAAGCCGAAGGCACCGACGTTGGCGAGCTTCTTGTTCACGGCGACCAGCTGTGGCCGCTGATACAGCGGAATCGATCCTGCAGCGGCCCAGATCCGTGCGTCCGCCTGCTTCAGCAGATCCCTGGACGCCTCCGCGTCGAGCTCGGAGACGGCCTGGTCGAAGAGCTGGTCGATGTGGTCCGAACCGACTCGCGTGTAGTTCTGCTCGACGAGCAGCGACCCGTCGGTGGCGGGCTCGGGCTTGGAGAAGATCGGCCGGCCGTCGGTCGCCGGGTAGGCGGTGGCGGGCCAGGAGTACAGCGCGAGGTCGTAGTCGCCGGAGGCGATGTGGTCCTTGAAGTAGCTGTCGTCCGAGACCTTGGTGATCTGCGTTCCGATGCCGATGGTGTCCAGCATCTCGACGATCCGATCGCCGACACTGCGCAGTGACTGCGAGCCGGGGCCGGACGGCAGGACGAATCGCAGCGTCAGCGGCTTGCCGTCCTTGCCGAGCCGGCCGCGGACCGAGGCGGGGGCGGGCGCCGCCGTGCCCACGGGGGCGTAGGCGCCTGCGGCGCCGCCGGGCTGCCTGTCCTGGGCGGAGACCTTGGCGTCGGCGCCGTCCCCGGCGGCGGTGCCGGTGAGCGCGCCGGCCTGGCGCCGCAGGGCGGCACTGTGGGCTGCGGCGGCCGGGGCGGTGGCGAGGACCCCGACGGGCCGGCCTCCCGGCTTGTCGTCGCCGACGATGTACATGCCCTCGTCACGGGATGCCTGGTCGTCCTTGCCCGCGTCGTCCGACCCTGCCGCGTCCGACCCCTCTTCGTCGGACTCGGCGGGCTTCGCGGACTTCTCCGCCTTCTCCGCCGGCTTCTCGGCCGTCCCGGACTTCCCGGCCTCGGGCTTCGCTTCCTTCTTCTCCTCGGCCTTCTTCTTTTCGGCCTCGCTGCCGGCCTCCTTCGGCGTCACGGCGGCGCCGCCCTTCGTCCAGCCCGCGTCGCCCAGCAGCGCCTGCGCCTCCTTGGTGTCCTGGTCGCCCAGTGCACCGCTGCCGTCCTTGTAGGCGGGCTGCCCGGCGAGCGCCAGGTGACTGCCGGGCGGCTTCGCGGGCAGGCCCAGCGGCTTCAGGACGATGTCGGCGAGCTCCTGGCGGTCCAGGGCGCGGGCCACGGCACGGCGGACCCGGTCGTCGGAGAGGGGGCCCGACTCCCCGTTCATCGCGAGCTGCGTGTACGCGGGCTCCAGGGACTTGCGTACGGCGAAACTGCCCAGGGACTTCTGCTCGGCGGCGTACGCCGCGATTGCCGCCCGGTTCTCTTCGCGGGCCGCCTGTGCGGTCTCCGCGGCCTCCTCGTCGGATCCGTGGGCCAGCGCCCAGGAGCGCAGGGCCGCAGCGGGTGTGATGTCGGCTCCGGGACCGTGGGCGGGCTGCCCGTTGCTTCCCCGGTAGCGGGCCGCGAGGGCGATACGGTTCGCGGTCGCCGGGTCGACGTCGGCGACGTCCACGGTGCCCGCGGTGAGCGCCTTGTCGCGCTTCTGGGGTTCGACGGTCCGGAAGACCAGGGATTCGAGCTTGGCCTCGGCACCCCACCAGCGCGGGCTCCGGTCGAGGGTGACGGTCCCCTTGGCCTTGTCCACGCCGCGCAGCCGGAACGGCCCTGCGGTGTTCTTGAGCGTCGTCCTCGCGCCGTCGTTGAAGGCGCCCGGGGATCCGGTCACCTCCTTCGGGTACAGCGGGGAGAACAGGGCGCGCCAGTCCGCGTACGGCTTGGAGAAGGTGACTCTGACCTGCAGGTCGTCCTTGCCGCGTTCGATCTTCTCGATCCGCTCGTAGCCGGCGTTGCGCGCCGTCCAGTACGCCGAGTCCTTGCCGCTCAGCGCGCGCCACTGCGCGACGAAGTCGGGAGCGCCGATCTCCCGGCCGTCGCTCCACACGGCCTGCTGGTTGAGCTTGTACAGGACGACCTGCTTCGGCTCCTGCTCGATGACCTTCGCCGACTCCAGGTAGTCGGGGTTGAGCCTGGGCTCGCCCCGCGCGTCCATCGGGAAGAGGGAGGGCAGCAGGGCGCCCGTGATCCGGGTGGTCGCGCTGTCGGCGTCCGACTGGAAGGTGTTGAGGGTGGCGGGCACCGCGTCGATCGCCCAGTTGAGCGTGGATCCCTCGGTGACCCGGTCGCGGGAGGCCGGGGCGATGTCCTGCGGGACGGCTGCCGAGGCGGCGCCCTCGCCGCCCGAGCTGCAGCCGGCCAGCACCGGGATCGTGAGGACGCCTGTCGCCAGGAGCGCGACCGAGCGGCGCTTTCGGGCCGTCCCCTGTGGGACGCCGAGGTGGGCCATGGCTGATACCTCCGGGGCCGGCCCGGCCCACCCCGTACCGGAATGGACCGGATTATTCGTTCTGGTGGCATTTGCAGTTGATCACACTGATTCGTTGACCCACTGAACCCACCTCCACGCGCGTCGGACAGCAGACACGGCCCGTACGGCGGCAAACCTCACCCGAGCGGCCCCACACCCGCGCCCCGGCCACGGGGGCCTGCCGGACCCTTGTGGAGCGGCGGTGTGACGCGTAACACTCTCAGGCACACAACTGCGCACCGCCATCGCGGGAGGTTGGTCAAATCATGTCTCTGCACGATGAGTTGACAGCCGTTCAGCACTGCCTCGACGACCTGGTCCGCACGGTCGGCCGGTTGGAGCGGACCGTCGCGCAGCTGCGCGCCCAGGACTCCGCCACGACGGAGACCCCAGGCCCCGACACTCCCGGCGGTCCCGGCCCCGGGGTCATCACCATCACCGAGACGCCGTACGACGCCGCCTTGTGGACGGACTCGGACGACGAGGGTCTGGGCGTCCGCGGCAGGCACGCCTTCTAGGAGAGCTCCTTGGCCACCGGTACGGAACCAGGTACAGAACCAGGTACGGAACCACCGAGGCCCGCAGCGCCGCCGGCGGGCACGACGGGCGCCGGGGCAGGGGTGCGCGGAGCGTCGCGCGCCGCCATCGCCGCCCGCCATCTGCGCACCGACCGGTGGTGGCTGGCGCCCGCCGCGACCGCCGCCGGCCTCTTCGCCTTCATCGTCTACTCGACCTGGCGGGCGTTCTCGAACGCCGACTACTACGCGGCCCCCTATGTGTCGCCGTTCTACTCCCCCTGTCTGGCGGAGAACTGCGTACCGATGCGGGGCGGCCCGAACTGGGACGTACTCGGCAGCTGGTGGGGCCTCTCCCCCGCGCTGATCATCCTGATCTTCCCGCTGGGATTCCGGCTGACCTGCTACTACTACCGCAAGGCCTACTACCGGGGCTTCTGGGCCTCACCCCCGGCCTGCGCCGTCGCCGAGCCCCACACGACGTACACCGGTGAGACCCGCTTCCCGCTGGTCATGCAGAACATGCACCGCTACTTCTTCTACGCCGCGGTGCCGGTCGCCGGAATCCTCACGTACGACACCGTGCTCTCCTTCCGCGACGAGCACTACGCCTGGGGCCACATGGGGCTCGGCTCGCTGATCTTCCTGGTCAACATCGTGCTGATCTGGGCGTACACCCTGTCCTGCCACTCCTGCCGCCACATCATCGGCGGCCGGCTGCGGCACTTCTCCGAGCACCCGGTGCGCTACCGGCTGTGGGGCTGGGTCGGCAGGCTGAACGCCCGGCACATGCTGCTCGCCTGGGCCTCGCTCATCAGCGTGGCGCTCTCGGACTTCTATGTGTACCTCGTCGCTTCCGGCGCCTTCGACGATCCGAGGTTTTTCTGAATGACACAGCTCGAACGGCAGCAGTGGGACGTCGTCGTGGTCGGTGCCGGGGGTGCCGGACTGCGCGCCGCGATCGAGGCCAGGGAGCGCGGGGCGCGTACCGCGGTCATCTGCAAGTCGCTCTTCGGCAAGGCGCACACCGTCATGGCGGAGGGCGGCATCGCGGCCTCGATGGGCAATGTGAACTCGGGCGACAACTGGCAGGTCCACTTCCGCGACACGATGCGCGGCGGGAAGTTCCTCAACCAGTGGCGGATGGCCGAGCTGCACGCCAAGGAGGCGCCCGACCGGGTATGGGAGCTGGAGACCTGGGGTGCGCTCTTCGACCGTACGCCGGACGGGAAGATCTCCCAGCGCAACTTCGGCGGCCATGAGTATCCGCGGCTCGCGCACGTCGGGGACCGTACCGGCCTCGAACTGATCCGTACCCTCCAGCAGAAGATCGTCGCCCTCCAGCAGGAGGACCACCGCGAATTCGGCGACTACGAAGCCCGGTTGAAGGTCTTCCAGGAGTGCACGGTCACCCAGGTCCTCAAGGACGGTGACCGGGTCGCGGGCACCTTCTGCTACGAGCGGGAGTCCGGCCGCTTCTTCGTGCTCGAAGCCCCCGCGGTGGTCCTTGCCACCGGAGGCATCGGCAAGTCCTTCAAGGTGACGTCGAACTCCTGGGAGTACACCGGTGACGGCCACGCACTGGCGCTGCTCGCGGGCGCGCCCCTGCTGAACATGGAGTTCGTGCAGTTCCACCCGACCGGCATGGTCTGGCCGCCGTCGGTGAAGGGCATTCTCGTCACCGAGTCGGTGCGCGGCGACGGCGGGGTGCTGCGGAACTCCGAGGGCAAGCGGTTCATGTTCGACTACATCCCCGACGTGTTCAAGGAGAAGTACGCGCAGTCGGAGGAAGAGGGCGACCGCTGGTACGAGGACCCCGACAACAACCGGCGTCCGCCCGAACTGCTGCCCCGCGACGAGGTGGCCCGCGCCATCAACTCCGAGGTGAAGGCGGGCCGCGGCTCGCCGCACGGCGGCGTGTTCCTGGACGTGTCGACCCGGATGCCCGCGGAGAGGATCCGGCGGCGGCTGCCCTCGATGTACCACCAGTTCAAGGAGCTGGCGGACGTCGACATCACGGCTGAGGCGATGGAGGTCGGACCGACCTGTCACTACGTGATGGGCGGGATCGCCGTGGACTCCGACTCCGCCAGTGCCCTCGCCGTCCCCGGGTTGTACGCGGCGGGCGAGGTGGCCGGCGGCATGCACGGCTCCAACCGGCTCGGCGGGAACTCCCTCTCGGACCTGCTGGTCTTCGGCAGACGGGCCGGAGCGCACGCCGCCGAGTACGCGAGCTCGCTCGACACACCGCCCGTGGTGGACCAGGACCGGATCGACACGGCGGCGGCCGAGGCCCTGCGGCCGTTCGGCTCCGAGGTGGCCGGCACCGGCGGGACACCCGCGGAGAATCCGTACACCCTGCACCAGGAACTCCAGCAGACGATGAACGACCTGGTCGGCATCATCCGGCGGGAGCACGAGATGGAGCAGGCGCTGGAGAGACTGGCGGCGCTCCGGGAACGGGCGCAGCACGCCGTCGTCGAGGGGCACCGGCAGTTCAACCCCGGCTGGCACCTCGCACTGGACCTGCGGAACATGCTGCTGGTCAGCGAGTGCATCGCCCGGGCAGCGCTGGAGCGTACGGAGAGCCGAGGCGGGCACACCCGCGAGGACTGCCCCTCGATGGAGCGCTCCTGGCGCCCCGTCAATCTGCTCGCGCGGCTCGCCGGGAACGACGATCCCGCACAGGGCCTGATCGAGCTCGTACGTACGACGACCGAACCCATCCGTCCCGACCTGCTCTCCCTCTTCGAGAAGGAGGAGCTGGTCAAGTACCTCGCCGAAGAGGAGCTGTACGAGTGAGCAGCTACGAAGCCCGGTTCAGGGTGTGGCGCGGGGACACCGACGGCGGTGAGCTGAAGGACTTCGCGGTCGAGGTGAACGACGGGGAGGTCGTCCTCGACATCATCCACCGGATCCAGGCCACGCAGGCGGGCGATCTGGCGGTGCGCTGGAACTGCAAGGCGGGCAAGTGCGGTTCGTGCAGCGCGGAGATCAACGGCCGGCCCCGGCTTCTGTGCATGACGCGCATGTCGGTGTTCCGCCGCGAGGAGACGATCACGGTCACTCCGCTGCGGGCCTTCCCGGTCGTGCGCGATCTGGTGACGGATGTGACCTTCAACTACGCCAAGGCGCGCGAAGTGCCCGCCTTCGTACCGCCGCAGGGGGTGAAGGCGGGCGACTACCGGATGCAGCAGGTCGACGTGGACCGCTCCCAGGAGTTCCGCAAGTGCATCGAGTGCTTCCTGTGCCAGGACACCTGTCATGTGGTGCGCGACCACGAGGAGAACAAGACGGCGTTCGCCGGGCCGCGCTTCCTGATGAGGGTGGCCGAGCTGGACATGCACCCCCTGGACGCCGCCGCCGAGTCGGGGCTGGACCGGAAGGCGACGGCGCAGGAGGAGCACGGCCTGGGCCTCTGCAACATCACCAAGTGCTGCACGGAGGTGTGCCCCGAGCACATCAAGATCACGGACAATGCGCTGATCCCGCTGAAGGAGCGGGCCGTGGACCGCAAGTACGACCCGCTGGTCTGGCTGGGGAACAAGATCCGGCGGCGGGAGGGGTCCTGACGGAGCTGCGAGGCGGCAACTCGGCGACTCGGCGGCCTGTCAGCCTCTGGGCCCCTTGACCTCTGGGCTCTTGGCTTCTTGGCCTCTCAGCCGAGGAGCTTGACGATCGCGGCGGTGGTGTCGGTCTCGCCGAGCCTCGGGAAGATCTTCTCGACGCTGTTGCGGTGGGTGTCGGCGTCCATGTCGGTGACCGCGTCCGTGGCGATGGTGACGTGGTAACCGTGCTCGTGGGCGGAACGGGCGGTGGACTCGACCCCGATGCTGGTCGCGATGCCCGTCACCACGATCTGGGTGATGCCGCGGCGGCGGAGCCGCAGGTCCAGGTCGGTGCCGTAGAAGGCTCCCCACTGCTCCTTGGTGACGACGATGTCGCCCTCGCGGGGCCCGAGCTCGGGGACGAGGTCGGCCCAGTCCGCGGCGGGCCGGCCGGCCGGCGCGGAACCGTCCGTACGGCCGGGGGCTCCGCCGGTGACACGGACCAGGACGACCGGGAGACCCTTGGCGCGGAAGGCGTCCGCGAGGGTCGCGGAGTTCGCGACGATGTCGGCTGCGGGGTGGACGGTGGGGCGGCCGACGATGCCCTTCTGGAGGTCGACGACGACGAGTGCGGTCTTCGGGTCCAGGGTGGTGGCGGTCATGTGCGTGCTCCTTGTGGTGCGGGGGGGGCGGGTGATCCGTTGCGTGCGCGTGGGGCGCGGTCGTCGGCGGTCGGGATGATCACCGGGCGACGCGGTGGGGTGGGCGCTCGGGCCGCGGTTGAGGACCTGATGCCGGGGCTACCGGGGGCGGAGGCCCGTTCGGCGCTCCGGGGGTGATTCCGGTGATGCACCGGATGCCGTGCTCGTCCTGCGCCCGGTCACTTCTCGACGAGGCGGCCGATGAGCTCGACGGCTTCGGCGACCGTTCGGCGTTGCTCCCCGTCCAGTTCGGCGGTGATCGCCTCGGCCAGCCAGCTCCGCTTGGCGGCCCGGACCTCGGCCAGCGTGGTGCGCCCCGCGTCCGAGATGGACACGACCGATTTCCGCCCGTCCGACGGGTCGGGGGCGCGGGCGACAAGGCCCAGGTCCCCCAGCGCGCCGAGAGTCAGCCGCATCGACTGCGGCCGTACGAGCTCGGCGCGGGCCAGCGCCGCGGTTGTTGCAGGCCCTTCCTCGTCCAGTCTGGCCAGCACCGACCGCTGGGAGGGCGTGAGCAGGCTGTCGGCCGAGCTGGTGCGCAGCCGCCGGAGCAGCCGGCCCACCACTGCCGCGAGGTCCGTCGCCACGCGCTCCGCGCTCGGGTCGGCGGGCCTCCGGTCCCGGGGGTCCGGGGAAGTACTGGACATCCTTCGACCGTAAAGATGGACAGGGCACCTTGCAAGGCAGCCTGTCCATTTTCTGCCCAGTGTTCGGTAAAGGGATACCGGGAGCGTGAACGCGGCGCGCGCCACACCGTTCGGTCTTGCTCGCCCGCCAGCCCGCGATCTAGGGTGAATGCGCTTTCAAAGGACCGGTCGGCACGGAGCCGGCCGCCCAGGAGCACACGTAACAGCACACGCATCAGGCGCGTCGCTACGGAAGAAGAAGCGGACGGTCGGTCGAGTGAGCGCCCCCACGGTGTACGACGTCGCCGAGCGGTCGGGCGTCTCCATTGCCACGGTCTCCCGGGTCTACCGGAACCCGGATTCCGTGCGCGCCCAGACGCGCGAGCGGGTCCTGGAGGCGGCCCGCGAACTCGGCTACGTACCGAGCGGCAACGCCCGTGGCCTGGCCAGCCGCACCACCGGTGTGCTGGGCCTCTGCTTCCCGGACTACGCCGACCCGGACGCCGAGGCGGACGCGGAGGCCGACAGCGACGCCGACGACGCGGTGATGCTGTACTCCGACCAGATCATCCGCGGCATGGAACGGGCGGCGCGCCGGCACGGCTACGCCCTGCTGATCGCCGCGTCACTGGAGGGCGGGCCGGAGAGCCTCGTCGCGAAGGTCGCGGGGCGGGTGGACGGCTTCGCCGTACTGGCGCAGACCGTGCCGACCGAGGACCTCGAGGTGATATCGCGCCGGCTGCCGGTGGTCATGCTCGCCGGGCCGCGCGAGATCGACCACCTCGACCACATCGTCGTCGCGAACGCCGACGGGGAGCGCGAGCTGGCCCGCCACCTGATCGAGGACCACGGCCTGCGCAGGCTCGCCTTCGTCGGGGGCGACCCCGCTTCGCCGGATGCCGAGGCACGGTTCCGCGGCTTCCGCGAGGCGTGCCGCGACGCCGGGCTGCCGGTGCCGGACGCACCGGATCTTCGGACGGAGATGATGACGCAGGCCGAGGGCGCACGCGCCGCGGAGACGCTGCTCGACCGGGACTCCGAGCGGCCGCAGGCGGTGCTCTTCGCCAATGACCAGATGGCGGTGGGCGCGCTGCGCGCGCTGGAGAGGCGCGGGGTCCGGGTCCCCGAGGACATCGCGGTGACCGGGTTCGACGGCATCCCGCTGAGCCGGATCGTGCGGCCGTCACTGACGACCGTGCGGCAGCCGATTCGGCAGTTGGGCGAACAGGCCGTGGAGTTGCTGGTGCAACGCCTGACCGACCGGAACCGTGACCCCGTGTCGCTGGAGCTGCCCGTCTCCCTGGCCCGGCGGGCGAGCTGCGGCTGCGGCTGACCCGGACTCCGCCCGGGTGCGGCCGGGGCCGCTCCGGGTCACTGTCCGAGCCACGCCCTCCGGGTCACCGCCCGAGCCACGCTCCGAAGAACCGCCGCCGACGGGTGCGGAGTTCGGCAAGGTCGGCATCACACCCTTCGTACGCGAAGTGCCCGGCGCCCAGTACCAGCAGCTCCCGCGGGCCGGGCAGCGCGTTGTGCACGGCGAACTGTCCCGGCGGCGGCACCGCAGGATCGAACAGGGCTGCGGCGACGAATGTCGGCAGTTCCAGCCGAGCGGCGGCCGTGGCCGCGTCGAAGTACCGCAGAACCTCCGTGACGCCGGGGTTGTCACGGTGGTGCGTCCGTACCGACTCCCCGCTGCCGCTGCAGCGCAGGGTGAGCCGCAGCGGATGGTTGCCGAAGGTCGGAACGGTGAGCTGCGCGGCGCCGAACCGCTCGTCCCAGGGCAGTGCGAGTGCGCCGAGGCCGCCTCCGAAGCTCTCGCCGACATAGCCGAGGGCACCGGGGCCGCGCAGTTCCGGCAGCAGTTCCTGGAGGGCCGAGGCCGCGCACCACAGGTCGGCCACGCAGTCGCCGATGACATAGGTGTCGCGCGACCCGATGCCGTGCAGAACATGCCTGGGGGCCCTGCTGGGAATGCCGGGCCACAGCCCACGGCTTCCCATCCCGCGCACGCAGGGCAGAATCGCGGCGGACCGGGGCAGCGGCAGCGGCACCTCCGCCCCCGGGCCCTGCCGGCCGCCGTAGCCGTGTCCGATGACGAAGCCGTGCTCCGCGGGCCCCTCGACAGGCAGCGCCAGCCAGCCGCCGATGCGCACCCCGCCCACGGAGGTGAAGGACACCTCGTGCAGCCGGACGCCGTCGCGCTCGCCTTCCACCGGGCCGATCTCGGGAGCGGTGGTCACAGCACGGGCCTCGCTGTGCCGCTCCTTCCAGAACGCCTCGAAATCCTCGGGCGCGGTCGGCGCGGGTATGCGCAGCAACTCGTCGAGCGTGTGCCCGTGGGCCGGATCGAAGGGAAAGCCGTGCGCGAACGAAGCCATGGCCACGACGGTAGCGCGCTCGCTTCCGCCCGCCGGGCGCCCTCCCTGGATCTCGCCGCACCCTTGCCGAACCCCTCCCAATCAAGCGGAATCGGTCACATCCACTTCTAATTCGCAAACGGCATGCTTACCGTTCCACAGTCGAGCCCCCAGGTGTCGAGCACGTTGCACGAGTGTGACCCAGCACCCTCTTGCGGATTCGTGAAGGACTGTCGCAGAGTGATGTATGCGCTTACAGGCAGCGCATACATCCGGATTGCTCAAGGAGGAGCCCTCCATGTCCCGCACCGCCAGAACCGTCTCCGCCGGTATCGCAGTCGCGCTCGCCTTCGGCATCACCGCCTGCGGGAGCTCCGGCGGCGCAGACGTCGCCGCGGACAAGAAGCAGACGCTCACCGTCTGGGCCATGGGCGCCGAGGGCGAGAAGCTCGCGGATGTGGCCAAGGTCTACGAGAAGGCCAACCCCCACATCACCGTCAAGGTGACCCCGGTCGGCTGGGACGTCGCCCACCAGAAGCTGGTCTCCGCCGCCGCGGCCGGCACCCTGCCGGATGTGGCGCAGATGGGCGGGAGCTACATGGGCGAGTTCGCCGAGCTCGGCGTCCTGGAGCCGGTGGACACCAAGACCTTCGACAAGAAGGACTTCTTCCCGGCGGGCTGGAACCAGGGCGAGGTGGACGGCACCGCGTACGGCGTGCCGTGGTACGTCGACACGCGCGTCCTCTACTACCGCACCGACCTGGCCGAGAAGGCCGGTGTCGACAAGGCGCCGTCCAACTGGCAGGAGATGCAGGACCTCGCCACCGCGTACCAGAAGAAGGCGGGCACCAAGTGGGGCCTGTCCATCCAGCCCAGCGGCCTGGACACGGTGCAGAACTTCTACTCCTTCCTGTACTCCGCCGGCGGCGAGATCGTCAACGACAAGGGCGACGCGGTCATCGACAGCCCCGAGGCCGTCAGGGCTCTCAAGGAGTACGGCTCGTACTTCGACAAGGGACTCTCCAACAAGTCCGTGCAGCCCGGCTACGACGTGGTGAAGGACTTCGGCAACGGCCGGGTCCCCATGTTCTTCGGCGGCCCCTGGCACGTCACCTTGCTGAACGAGGGCCAGCCGCAGCTCAAGGGCAAGTGGGCGGTGGCGGCCGTACCCGCGGACAAGTCCTCGGTCTCCATGGCGGGCGGGTCCTCCCTGGTGGTCTCCAAGGACAGCGAGCACAAGGCCGCCGCCACGGAGCTCATCAAGTACCTCACCGGCACCGAGGGCCAGGCGGACTGGTACGAGCGCACCAAGGACCTCCCCGCGAACACCGCGGCCTGGGCCTCCGGCAAGCTCGCCGACGACGCGAACCTCCAGATCTTCAAGAAGCAGATGGACACCGCCAAGGCCTCGCCGTCCACGGCCACGTGGACGGAGATCACGGACAAGGTCGACCAGGCCATCGCCAAGGTGACGCAGGGCAAGGCTTCCCCCGAGGACGCGCTGAAGACCGCGCAGTCCGAGATCGAAGGCCTCGTGAAGTAGGAGCCATGAGCACTACGACCGGAAAGGCCGCGCGGGCGGCCGAGGTGCAGGGCGGACCCGGGACTTCTCCGTCTCCGGGCGCCCTGCCCCATGACCAGCGGGGCCGACCGGGCCATCAGGGGCGCAAGGCGTCGATGGGTGTGCAGAACGCGGCCGGCTGGCTGTTCTCCACCCCCTTCCTCGTCCTCTTCACCGTCTTCATGGCGTTCCCGATCCTCGCCACTCTGCTGATGAGCTTCACGGACTTCGGGCTGCGCAATGTCACGCGCCCTTGGGAAGCGAACTTCATCGGATTCGAGAACTACGTCAATCTCTTCAGCGACGAGAAGTTCCTCAAGTCGCTTTTCAACACGGCGTATTTCGTGGTGATCGGCGTCCCCCTGACCATCGCCCTCGGACTGGTCGTCGCCGTACTGCTGAACAACGGCATCGACCGGGCAAGGACCTTCTTCCGCGTCGGTTTCTACGCACCGGTGGTCACCACGATCGTGGCGGTCGCCGTGGTGTGGCGCTTCGTCCTGGATCCGAGCGACGGCCTCATCGCCGGTCTCTTCTCCGAGGTGGGTCTGACCTCGCCGGACTTCCTCGGCTCCGAGACGCTGGCGATGCCGTCGATGATCGTGATGGCGGTCTGGCGCAACGTCGGTACGGTCATGGTGCTCTTCATCGCAGGTCTGCAGGCCATCCCCACCGAGGTCCGGGAAGCCGCAAAGCTGGACGGTGCCGGGGTGTGGCAGGAGTTCCGCGGGATCACCGTGCCCCTGCTGCGGCCCACGGTCCTCTACGCCACGGTCATCACGACCATCGGTTACCTCAATGTGTTCGAGGAGCCGTTCGTGATGACGCAGGGCGGCCCGTCCGACTCCACGCTCACCGTGTCGCTGAACATGTACCGCGAGGGCTTCAACTTCTTCCACATGGGTTATGCGAGCGCCATGGCGTATGTCCTCTTCGTAGTGATCATGGGCATCACGGTGCTGCAGCTCCGACTGCTGAAGGACAACACGAAATGACCGTCGGCAATGCACCCGGTGCCGTACGGACGGCGCCGGCGAGGAAGCCCCGGAACCTGAGGCGTCCCCTGGTCTATGCCCTGCTCTCGCTGGGCCTGCTGATCATGTCTGCGCCGTTCCTGTGGATGGCCCTCTCGTCGTTCAAGACGACCTCCGAGCTGTCGGCCAGTCCCCCCGTGTGGATTCCCACCGAGTGGACCCTGGACAACTTCCGGGAACTGCTCGACAAGCTGAATCTGCCGCTCTACTTCATGAACTCCGTGATCGTGGCGGTGCTGGTCACCGTCTCGAATCTGGTGTTCTGCTCGATGCTCGGGTACGCGCTGGCCAAGCTGAACTTCGTCGGCCGCAACAAGATCTTCGGTGTCGTCCTCGGTGCTCTGATGGTTCCGGGAAACCTGATGCTGCTGCCGCTGTTCGTGCTGATGAGCAAGCTCCAGCTGATCGACTCGTACGCAGGCCTGGTGCTGCCGTTCGCCGCCGGGGCCTTCGGGGTCTTCCTGATGCGGCAGTTCATGCAGTCGATCCCGGACGAACTGCTGGAGGCCGCCCGGATGGACGGTGCCGGCGAGTGGTACATCTTCTGGCGGATCGTGATGCCGCTGGTGAAGCCCGCCCTCGCGACGCTCTCGATCTTCACCTTCCTCGGTTCCTGGAACAACTTCGTGTGGCCCCTGATCGCAACCAACGATCCGGACAAGTACACCCTCCCCGTCGCCCTCGCCACGTTCGCCACGGACCCCAACAAGGCCGGTGGATCCAACGGGATGCTGATGGCCGGAGCGTTCCTTGTCGTCCTGCCGGTGCTGATCCTCTTCATCGCCCTGCAGCGGCACTTCACCCAGGGCATCGCCACGGCGGGCTTGAAGTAGCCCGCCCGGGCCGCCCCACACGCACTCACGAGGCCGTGCCCCACCCTCTCGGCCACGCCCCTTCACGCACAAGAGAGACATTCCGCGATGACGCACACCCCGGTCCCGTTCCCCGAAGGCTTCCTGTGGGGTGCCTCCACGGCCGCCCACCAGATCGAGGGCAACAACACCAACAGCGACTGGTGGGTCAAGGAGCACTCCACCGGCACCCACATCCAGGAACCCAGCCTGGATGCCTGCGACAGCTACCACCGCTGGCGTGAGGACATGGATCTGCTGGCCGGACTGGGCTTCACGGACTACCGCTTCTCCATCGAGTGGGCGCGCATCGAGCCGGCCGAGGGGCAGTTCTCCCGGGCCGAACTCGCCCACTACCGGCGCATGGTCGAAGGAGCGGTCGAGCGCGGCCTGCGCCCGATGGTCACCCTGCACCACTTCACCGTGCCGCAGTGGTTCGAGGCGCGCGGCGGCTGGACGGCCGACGGTGCCACCGAGCTCTTCGCCCGCTACGCCGCGGCCTGCGCGCCGGTGATCTCCACCGGTGTCAGCCATGTCTGCACGATCAACGAACCGAACATGATCGCCGTGATGGCCGGTCAGGCCAAGCGGGGCGACATCGGCTTCCCGCCCGCCGGTCTGCCCACCCCTGACGACGAGACCACCCAGGCCGTCATCGCCGCCCATCACGCGGCCGTGAAGGAGATCCGGGCCCTGGACGCCGGCATCCAGGTCGGCTGGACCATCGCCAACCAGGTCTACCAGGCGATCCCGGGCGCCGAGGACGTCACCGCCGCCTACCGCCACCCGCGCGAGGACATCTTCATCGAGGCCTCCCGCGGCGACGACTGGATCGGCGTCCAGTCCTACACCCGTACCCGGATCGGTCACGACGGTCCGATTCCCGCGTCGGAGTCGGTCGAGCGGACGCTGACGCAGTGGGAGTACTACCCGGCCGCCGTCGGATACGCCCTGCGCCACACGGCCGAGGTGGTCGGCAATGACGTGCCTCTGATCGTCACCGAGAACGGCATCGCGACCTCCGACGACACCCGCCGCGTCGACTACTACGCCGGTGCTCTGGACGAGGTGGCCTCCGCGCTGGAGGACGGCCTCAACATCCAGGGCTACCTGGCCTGGAGCGCACTGGACAACTACGAATGGGGCTCGTTCAAGCCGACGTTCGGCCTGATCGCCGTCGACCTGGAGACCTTCGAGCGGACCGCGCGGCCGTCGGCCGTCTGGCTGGGTTCCCTCGGCCGCTCCCGCGAGCTGCCCCGCACCGCCGGCTGAGACCGGCCCCAGAACGGGGAGCCACGTGATGGCTCTCTCCGGTGGGGGAGTCGTCGGCACCTGACGGCCGTCGGCTCCCCCACTGCATTTCCGCGGCCGGACCTCGTCCTGCCGCCATCTGAATCCGAACATCCGTGACAGACGATGACTCTTCTTCGAGAGGTTCTGATGGACCGTCGAACATTTCTCACCGCTGCCGGGACCGGGGCAGCCGCCCTGTCCCTCGGAGCCGTCTCCGCTCCCTCCGCATCCGCCGCCCAGGCCGCTCCCACGGCCGGGGCCCTTCGATCCGCGCGCGCCGCTCGTTCCCTTCATGCCTTTGATACACCGCAGCTGCTGCATTGGTTCCGCGATACGTACCGCTCGATCGAGGCCATGACGACGGACTTCGGTCTCGCCGCCGACAAGATCGACCTCAGCGGGTCCGGCCCCGTCCCGTCCCGCCAGACCTCGCCCACCAACATCGGCTGCGGCCTGTGGGCGGCCGTTGCGGCCGCGGGGCTCGGCGTGATCGGCGAGGACGCGATGCTCCGCACGCTGGACCGCACGGTGTCCGCCGTCGAGAAGCTGGAGCGCCACCACGGCTTCTGGCTCAACTGGTACGACGCCCATGACGGTTCGGTGCTGACCGAGTGGCCCGGCACGGGTGACCCGGTCCGCCCGTTCCTCTCCTCCGTCGACAACGCCTGGCTGGTCACAGGCCTGCGGATCGCCGCCGACGCCGCACCGTCACTGCGCCCCCGCATCGGACGGATCCTTGAGACCGCCGACTGGTCCTACTACTACACGCCGTACGACGCCGCCGACCCGGTCGCCGGACCCGGCCAGCTGCGCGGTGGGTTCTGGACCGATACCGAGGAGCCCACCGCCCACCACTACGGCGCGCTCAACACCGAGCCCCGCATGGCCAGTTATCTCGGAATCGCGGACGGCTCCCTGCCCGCCGAGCACTACTGGCACCTGCTGCGCACGATGCTTCCCGAGCACGAGCAGGAGCAGCACCCGCAGGGCAGGTACGCGGTCGTCGACGGTGTCCGCGTGTGGCAGGGGCACTACACCCACGGCGGCCGGAAGATCATCCCCACCTGGGGCGGTTCGATGTTCGAGGCACTCATGGTGCCGCTGTTCGTACCGGAACCGGAGTGGTCACCGCGGTCCTGGGGCCTCACGCACCGGCGCTACGTCCGCAGCCAGATCGTGCACGGTCTCGACGAGGCGCAGTACGGATACTGGGGATTCTCCCCCTCCAACGTCCCCGAGGGCGGCTACCAGGAGTACGGCGTCGACGCGCTCGGCATGCAGGTCGACGGCTACGCCTCCAACACCGACCGCACGTACACCACGGACGGCTCGCCGCTCCCTGCCCCGTCCGCCTTCACCAACGGCGTGGTCACTCCGCACGCCTCATTCCTCGCTCTCCCGTACGCACCGCACGAGGCGGTGGCCAACCTCCGGGCACTGGAGCGCGACTTCGGCGCGTACCACGAGGGGTACGGCTTCCGGGACTCGGTCAATGTCGGCACCGGGCGGGTCAGCGACTTCATGCTCGCGCTCGACCAGGGCATGATCGCCGCGGCGCTGGCGCAGGCCATCCGGCCCGGACTGCTGCAACGGCCGTTCCGGACGGGTGGCTTCCGGTCGCGGGTACGCCCTCTGCTCGCCAAGGAGCGGTTCGGTATCTGACTCCTCCGCCGCCAGGCGGACTCAGTGCCAGCCTTCCCGGTAGGCCGCCCAGTCGCCCTCGCGCGCGGCGAAGTCGACGTAGAGCGCGACGCCGAAACGCTTCCGGTCGCGGTCCGTCCGTGCCAGGCCCAGCCTGGCACCGCGGACCGCGGCCTCGACCGTTTCCGCGGCGTCCCGGTGCCCCAGATCGTTCTCGTGGAAGAACGGCACCCCCATCAGCAGGTCGGTGTCCTCGGGCGTCACCTCGAGGGCGAGCGCGGTCTGCTGGGCGACGAATCCGCCGTAGGTGCCCTCGAACGGCATCCAGCTGTCGTACGACATCACGGCGATCTGGTCGACCCGCCCGGCGACCTCACCGAAGAATTCCTGCGACCACCACTTCTTCCTGCCGATGAGCGCGCCGAGGATGCTGTGCGCGGCGGGTACCGGATCGATCTGATGGGCGGCGACAGAGAGCTGCGCCTTGCGGGCACCGGTGAGTTCGCCCAGATCGTCGAGGAGGGAGAGGTAGTGGCCGTCCCCGGAATGCAGGGGTTCCAGGTCGAAGTGGACTCCTTCGAACCCCGCGTCCAGTATCTGCCGCGCGGAGCTGACGACGGCTGCGCGGGACGCGGCGCGTTCGAGGCGCAGGCCGTCGGGTCCCTCGGTCGCCAGGACGTCGCCGAGCCAGGCCTGCACCCGGATGCCGGGCAGGGTGCGGTGCACCGCATCGATCAGCCACTGCGCCTTCGGATAGCGCTTCGCCGGCAGGGTGCCGTCGTGTTCCAGCGGTCCGGCGTGCACGTAGAGGTCCTTGATGCCGGTCCCCTTTATCTGTGCGGCGAAGGCCGCCAGGTCTCTGTCGCCCTTGCGCCCGTCGACCCACGCATGGCCGAGCCAGATGGCGTCACGCCCACGGGTGCGGGTGTCCTCGCCCGGATCCCCGGTGTAGTTCAGCCGCAGCGCGATGCCCGCGGTCAGGACCGGCAGGACGAGCAGCAGGACCAGTGCCAGAGCGACGCGTCGCGGCCAGGTCCATCGGATCCGGGCCCACCTGTTCCGCGCCGTTCCGGCCGTCTTCCCTGTGCCCATGTCCGTACCCCCTGAGTTTCGCTGTGCCGATGCAGTACCCGGCCGCCTGATTTCCTCCTGCCGGAAGGCCCGCACCGCTTTCGTCCCTGGCGTCACAGACGCAATCCTCAGCCACTTCCGTTCCTTCTTCGGCCGGCCCGGGTCGCCCGATCGGACGCGGAGCCGCTGCGCGGTCCTCCCTCACTCCTCATCCGTACCGCCGTCCAAGGCGTTGCGAGGCGGGGTGGCGGAAGCGGCTGTACGACGGCCGGCCGGCCCGTCCGAGGACCGAGGGCGCCGGGTCGCGAGGGGAACAGGGCGGACATAGCCTCCCCAATGTGACGCAGCCCGCGAGCCGTACCCGGATCTCCATACCCGCCAGGGTCCTCCTCGCCGTGCTGGCAGCGATGTGCTGGATCGCTCTGCCCGCCGCCCCGGGCGCCCGTGCCGACGACCCCGTCGTGCTGTCCCGTGACGGGCAGATCACCGACAAGGTGGGAGCTCTCGGCGACCGCGACCAGCAGGTCGAGTCCGCGCTCGACGCGTTGTTCGACAGCAGCCGGATCCAGCTCTTCGTCGTCTACGTACGAGATTTCTCCGGCCGCGACGCGCAGACCTGGGCCGACGAGACCGCGAACCGCAACGGGCTCGGGCAGGACGACGTGCTGCTGGCCGTGGCCACGCACGACCGGCAGTACGCCTATTCCGTCGACCAGGGGTCGCGGCTCACCGACGGACAGCTCCAGGACGTGGCGAGCACGGCGATCGAACCGGCTCTGCGGCAGAACGACTGGGCCGGGGCCGCGATCGGCGCCGCGAACGGGTACGCCGCCGTGCTCGCCGGCCGGCCCGTTCCGGCTCCCGCGATCACACCGGGGGCCGCGGACCCCGGAACAGGCAGCGACTCCGGCAGTGGCAGCGCGGGGAACCTGATCGTGCCCATCGCCGTCGTCGCAGCCGCGGGTGCAATCGCTGCCTATGCGTACACCCGCCGCAGGAGGCGTGCGTCGGGCCGGACCACCCCTGCCGCGGCCGGCTGGGGCAGCGGCGCACAGGAATCGGCCGAGCCGCCCACGCCGTTGCCGGAGCTCGACGCACAGGCCAAGGCCGACCTGGTGGACACGGACGACGCCGTGCGCACCAGCGAGGAGGAGCTCGGATTCGCCACCGCGCAGTTCGGCGAGGAGGCCGCGGCTCCGTTCGCCCAGGCCGTCGACCATGCCAAGTCGGAGCTGACCGCGGCCTTCCGCCTGCGGCAGCAGCTCGACGACGCCTTCCCCGAGGACGACGCGACACGGCGCCGCATGCTCGACGAGATCGTCAGCCGCTGTGCGGAGGCGAACGGACGTCTGGACGCCGTGGCCGAGGACTTCGACCGGCTGCGCGCCCTCGAGCAGACCGCGCCCCAGGCCGTGGCGACTGCGGAGGCCACGTTCCACGACCTGTCCGGACGGATCTCCACGGCGGAGTCCACCCTCACGGGAATGCGCAGCCGGTACGCGGAGTCGGCCGCCGCGCCGGTGGCCGACGACGTCGAGCAGGCCAAGGACCGGCTGCTGTTCGCCACGTCCGGCCTCGATCAGGCACGCCAGGCCGTGGCCGACGGCGACAACGCGAAGGCCGCTGTGTACGTCCGGGCCGTCGAGGGCGCGATCGGGCAGGCGTCCGCACTCGTCGACGCCGTGGACCGGCGTGCCGTGGAACTGGCCGAGGCCGCGGGCAAGCTGCCGGGTGCCCTGACCGAGACGGAAACGGATCTGGCCGATGCGGGAGGTCTGCTGAAAGGCACGGCCGAGGGAGTCTCCACCGCGGATCTGCAGGGCAGGATCGCGCGCGCGGCGTCGGTGCTCAGTGATGTGCGCAGCGAGATGGAAGCCGGTCCCTACGACCCCATCGACGCGCTGCGCAGGGTGGAGGAGGCGGACGCGGCGCTGGACGAAGCCCTCGCCGGGGCCCGCGAGCAGGAGCACGGGAACCTGCGCGCCCGCTCGCTCCTCGACCGGGCGATGCTCACCGCGCGTTCGGCGATCGGGGCCGCCGCGGACTACATCACCACCAACAGAGGAGCGGTGGGCAGCCAGGCCCGCACCCGGCTGGCCGAGGCCCAGCGGCGGTGGGAGCGGGCCCGTGAACTGGGCGAATCGAACGATCCGCAGGGCGCGCTGAGCGAGGCCCAGCAGGCGGACGCCCTGGCGGGGCTGGCGCAGAGCCTGGCCGAACAGGACGTGCGGGCCTACCGGAACCAGAACGGCCCGGGCGGTGTACAAGGAGGGGGAAGCGGGATGGGCGGGGCGGTTCTGGGCGGCATCCTCCTCGGTGGACTCCTCGGCGGGAGCGGCCGGGGCGGGGGATTCGGAGGGGGGTTCTCGGGAGGTTTCGGAGGCGGAGGGTTCTCAGGCGGGCCGGGCAGCTTCGGCGGCGGGGGAACCCGTGGCCGAAGGGGCGGCGGAGGCCGGTTCTGAGGTTCTGACGGACGGCGCGTCGCGTCATCCGCGGAGTTTCACGTTGCGTCAGTCGCTGTATTTCACACAAGGAGAGGTGCCATGACCAAGCAGACGATCCTCGGCCGCGTCACGCAGCTGGCGCGGGCCAACATCAATGCCCTGATCGACCAGGCGGAAGACCCCCAGAAGATGCTGGACCAGCTGATCCGCGAGTACACGGGCAACATCTCGGAGGCCGAGCAGGCCGTTGCCGCGACCATCGGCAACCTCCGGCTGATGGAGCAGGATCACCGGGAGGACGTCGACGCGGCGCGGGAATGGGGGCAGAAGGCCCTCGCGGCCAGCAAGAAGGCCGACGAGTTGCGCGCGGCGGGATCGGCCGCCGACGCCGACAAGTTCGACAACCTGGCCAAGGTCGCGCTGGGCCGCCAGCTCCAGTCGGAGCAGGAGGCCAAGACCGCTGAACCCACCATCGCCTCGCAGACGGTGGTGGTGGACAAGCTGAAGACGGGCCTGGACCAGATGAAGACCAAGCTGACCCAGCTGAAGTCCAAACGCGACGAGCTGGTTGCGCGCTCCAAGTCCGCCCAGGCGCAGAACCAGATGATGGACGCCGTGAAGAACATCGACGTCATGGATCCGACGAGTGAGCTCAGCCGCTTCGAGGACAAGGTGCGGCGCGAGGAGGCGAGGGCGGTGGGCAAGCAGGAGCTTGCCGCGTCGTCCCTCGACGCACAGTTCGAGCAGCTGGACAGTCTCGGTGAGAGTGCGGAGGTCGAGGCCCGGCTCGCCGCCCTGAAGTCGGGCTCATGAAGCGACCGGAGGCCGTCGGCTCCGCCCGCCCGCACAGGGCCCGACTCCCGGTCAGTACATGCTCAGCAGCTGCTCGACCGAGAGCTCGGCGGCCGGCTCACCGTCGGGCAGCGCCAGCTCGAACCACACCGTCTTGCCTCGCGGTGTCCGCCGTGACCCCCAGGCCGCGCTCAGCAGTCCGACCAGCTGCAGCCCACGACCGCCCTCGTCGGTGTCGCGTGCCCGCCTCCGCCGTGGCTGGACCAGTCCCGCGTCCCATACCTCGCACACGAGGGTGCGGTCGCGCAGCAGCCTGAGCCTGATCTCGCCCTCGCCGTAGCGCAGCGCATTGGTGACGAGCTCACTGACCAGCAGTTCGGTGGTGTCCACCAGGTCGTCGAGGTCCCACGACGACAGCTGGGCACGGGCCAGCTCGCGGGCCCGGCCGACGGAACGGAGCTCGCGGGGAAGCCGCCAGTCGCCCACGGCATCCACCGGAAGCCCTTGGATACGCGCCATCAGCAGGGCGATGTCGTCCTCGCCGTGGCGGGTGTCGAGGGTGGCCAGCACATGGTCACAGACGTCCTCGAGCGGCTGGGACGGCTCCGTGAGGGCGTCCCTGAAGGCCTGCAGGCCCTCGTCGAGCGGATGGTCGCGGGACTCGACGAGACCGTCGGTGTAGAGGGCGAGGAGGGCGCCCTCCTTGAGCTCCACCTCGACCTCCTCGAAGGGCTCGCCACCGACGCCGAGCGGCATTCCGGGAGGGACGTCCAGCAGCAGGGCCGGTTCGCCCGGCTCGACCACCACAGGGGGGAGATGACCGGCATTGGCGAAGGTGCACCGCCGGGTGACGGAGTCGTACACCGCGTAGACACACGTCGCCAGGTAGACCTCGGAGAGGTCCGCCTCGCGTGACTTGTGGGCGACGCGTGAGGGCCACTGGGCGCCGCCGCCTCCACCGAAGGCGTCGCTCCGGTCGCCGCCGCCCGGGGTGCCGAGGCCACGGGCGACCTCGTCGAGGGCGGAGAGCACCTCGGCCGGCTCCAGGTCCAGGAGCGCCAGTGTGCGTACGGCGGTGCGCAGCTCCCCCATGGCGACAGCGGCCCGCAGCCCGCGGCCCATGACGTCACCGACGACGAGGGCCGTGCGATGGCCGGGAAGTTCGATCACGTCGAACCAGTCGCCGCCGACCTCGGTGGCCGTGTTGCCGGGGAGGTAGCGGCAGGCGATGTCGAGGCCTGCGGCCTCCGGGTCGCCCGGGGGGAGCAGGCTGCGCTGGAGTATCAGTGCCCGTTCGTGTTCGCGGCGGTAGAGGCGTGCGTTGTCGATGCAGACGGCCGCACGTGCGGCAAGTTCGGTGGCCAGGGCCCGGTCCCGCTCGCCGAAGGGTTCGCTGCCCTTGGTGCGGGAGAACTGGACGAGGCCGATGACGATGTCGTGCGCGACCATCGGCACGGCGAGCGTGGAGTGCACGAAGCCGCGTTCGTCACCGGGCACGTCCTCGACATGGCCGGTGCGCAGGGCGACGGCACAGGGCGAGTTGAACGGGTAGCGGTGGACCGCGCCGAGCGCGGGCGGCCCCGGGGCCGCGTTCCTGTCGGGATCGGCACCGCCGCTCATGCTCGCACCCGGCAGGCCGTCGGGGAGCGCGTCGGAGACGGCGCTGGCCTGGGCGACCCGGCGCAGTTCTGCCGAACCGCCGCCGGACTCCTGCCGGAGCCGGCCCCAGGTTCCGGGTGAGGCCTCGTCGCCCGTGAGCAGCCCCTGGTAGAGGTCCACGGATGCCAGGTCGCAGAAACCGGGCACGGCGACGTCGAGCAGTTCCCGGGCGGTGGTCTCCAGATCGAGGGAGTTGCCGATGCGCGCACTGGCCTCGTTGAGAAGTGCGAGGTTACGACGGGCACTGGCTGCCTCGCGGGCGGCGATGTGCCGGCCCGTGACATCGGTGGCGAGGCCCGCGACGCCGATGGGGCGTCCGGCGCCGCTGTGTACCCGGTAGAGGTTCATGGACCAGTGGCGCCGGTCGCTGGAGCCGGGGACGGTGCCGACCAGTTGGAGATCGGTGACGGCGTCACCGGTTTCCAGGACGCGCTTCAGCGTGCTGGACAGCCGGTCGGCCTCCTGGCCGGCCAGGTAGTCGTCCACCGTGCGTCCGCGGTGGTCGTCCGCCTCGCCGCCGAAGACGGTGGCGAACCGCTGGTTGGCCCGTACGACCGTGAAGTCCGCGCCGAAGAGCACGAAGCCGAAGGGAGATTGGCCGAATATCGCCTGTGATGCGGCAAGATCAGTTTCGATGCGCCGTAGTGCCCGGACATCGACGACGATGCAGAGTGCGGCACGCTCCCCGCTCCCCGTCTCGCTCGGCATGACGTAGATCTCGGCAAGACCCTCGGCACCGCCCTCGCCCGGAATCCGGAACGGGACGAGACCCGTCCACTCCTTGCCGTCGAGGATTTCGCCGACCCGCCGATGAGCGTCCGAGCGCAGCTCGTCAGGCATGAACGCCTCGACCGGATCCCTGCCCACCGCCTCGTGGGAGGCCATGCCGAACAGACCGGCGGCCCGCCGGCTCCACTGCTCGATCAGCCCGTCAGGCCCGATCGAGAAGGAGGCGACCCTGATGTAGTCATAGATCGAGCCAGGCGGGCTGCTCTGCCACACGACGTCGCCCGCCGACCCAGGTATTTCGCTCACGCGACCGTCCCCTCCAGCTCACACACCGGACCGGTCCTGCCCGCAGTATTCAGCACTACGGGCCTTACCGGCACGGCGTTCACGATCACAGCACGGTCTCAGTCCCTTTCAGCCAGGTTCTGCCTGACCGCCGGTGATCGCTGTGCGTCCCCTCCCACTCCTAACCAGGGAGAGCGAGCTCGAACCACACCGTCTTGCCACTCTTTCCGCGCCGGGTCCCCCAGCGGCGCGCAGAACAAGCCACGAGCTGCAGCCCGCGCCCCCCTTCGTCCTCCGGTCCGGCCATACGTTCGGTGGGCGCATCCGGAAGCGGATCGGAGACTTCCACGAGCAGGGCCTGCCCGGCAGTCGGCGAACCGGGACCCTCACCGTCCGGATGCGGACGCACGAGCCGCACCCCGATGGGGCCCGCCGCATAGCGCAGGGAATTGGTCACCAGTTCGCTCACGAGCAGCACGGCGACGTCTCCGACCGCCGCGTCGAGCCCCCAGACGTGCAGCGCATCGCGTACCGCATGCCGGGCGCTGCGCACGGAGCCCGGCACCGCCGGAAAGCTCCACTCGGCGCAGTCGCCTTCGGTATCGGTCACGCCGATCACTTCCCAAGACCAAAAACGGGGGTGCACCCCACTCGGAGGGGATAATCAGCACATACCCGAAATTTGGTGCAGCCTATCGCAGGACCTGACAGGTGGGGCGTACGGGTGCATGCGCCGGGGGCTCAGATGAGCTCGCCCGTGGCGTTGAGATCGTCGAAGAGCAGTTGGTCGACCGGGGGGACGAGGGAGCGGTCCCCGTAGGAGAACCAGGCCATCTCGTCGATCTCGCTGCTGACGGCCAGCGTTCCGCGGTAGTCGCCGTAGTAGCAGCTCATCCGTACCACCACACCGTCCGGATGGCCGTGCGCCTGCGCCTCGTACGTACCCGCATGGATGACGGTCGACGGGACGACGTTCACCGTCAGCTCCTCCTCGACCTCGCGCAGCAAGGTCTGCAGGTCCGTCTCCCCGCTCTCCCGCTTGCCTCCGGGGATGTAGAAGATGTCCTTCCCCTTCGGTCGCGCGCAGAGAATCCTGCCGTTCTCCACCCGCACCCAGGCCACCGTGTCGATCAGCACCGGCATCGTTCCGTCCTCACCATCGGTCCGCCGCCGCTTCGGATGCCGTGGGTGCGGCTGAGGGCGTTCGACGGCTCAGCGCGTCCGGACGGCTCAGGCGCGTTCGGCACCTCGCCGGCAGCCGGCGCAACCGACAACACCCGGGCCGGCCCCACGCCTGACGTGCTGTCCGAGGACGTGCGGGAAAAGGGCTTCCGGGACGCGAATATACGGCGCTGTCCGGCAGGCCGGGCTGCCACGTCCACGACGGACGGCGGCCGGGGCCGTCCTCGACATCGGACGGCCCCGGCGACAGCTCGGAGTCACTCTCGGACCGCAGGCGGTCCGTACGGGCGGCAGACGGGGGCGGCCGGCGCGGCCCCGGAGGCCGCAGCCGTCAGGGGCGGGCGCTCTGGCCCACGCGCTCCACCCAGTAGAGCTGCTTGTGCCCGTGGCGCTCCAGGCTGTCTGCGATCTTCTGCGCCTCGTCCTGTGTCGCATAGCGGCCGACGCGGTATCTGTTGCCGTTGTCGTCCTGCCGAATCACCAGCCAAGGGAGCACGGCACCGCTGTCGGTCATCGTGTCCCTCCCAAGCATTTCGCCCCTCTCCCCACCGGCGTGCACGTCTCTAAGGATCCCCAGGAAACCGCAGTACGCATATGCCCGAGCGTACGCCTGACCTTCACTCAGCGGATGCGGGTTTACACAAAGAGATACACATCCGGTCATGCGTGAGGGGGCGCACCCGTCCGGATGCGCCCCCTCGCACACGTCCCGCGTCAGTCGGCCGCCGTTCGCACCGTGGGCAACGGCAGCAGAACCGGGCCCGCGCCCTGCTCCTTGCGGCAGACGTCGCCGCACTCCGCGTCCAGGGAGCAGCACAGCGAGCAGATCGGGCCCGACTGGACCGGGCAGTCGGCGATGTCGGGCAGCTCATAGGCGGTTTCGCACACCGCGCAGGTGTGCGTGGCGGTGATGTCGGCGATCTCGACGTCCGGGCCGTTCACCGGGTTCGGCCGGGCGAGGTAGTACTTCCCCTTGGTCGCCCAGGCGATCAACGGGCAGAGAATCAAGGAGAGTCCGGCCGCGATGAAGGTGGAGAAGGCTTCCGCGTACACGCCGAACAGCCCGAAGAAGGCCAGGATCGACACGGTCGAGGCGATCACCATCGCACCGAATCCGGCGGGGTTGACCGCATAGAGGTAGGCGCGTTTGAACTCGATGTACCGGGGGCTCAGCCCGATTCGCTTGTTGATGACCAGGTCGGCCGCGACAGCCGCGATCCAGGCGATGCCCACGTTGGAGTAGAAGCCCAGCAGCTTGTTCAGGGCCGCGAACATGTTCATCTCCATCAGCGTCAGCGCGATGGCGAGGTTGAGGAAGATGTACCAGACCCGGCCGGGGTGCTTGTGCGTGATCCGGGAGAAGAAGTTCGACCAGGACAGCGAGCCGCTGTAGGCGTTGGTGACGTTGATCTTCACCTGGGAGACGATCACGAAGATCGCGGCCGCGGGGAGCGCGAACGACCCCAGCCACGGCTTCAGTGCCTCGATCTGCGGCGCGATCGGCTCCAGGGCGTGCGTCTTGCCGACCGCCTCCAGCGCCACGAACGCGAGGAACGCGCCGCCGAGCTGCTTCGCCGCGCCGATGATGACCCAGCCGGGCCCCGCCGCGAGGACGGCGAGATTCCACCGGCGCCTGTTGGCCTCGGTCTTGGCCGGCATGAAGCGCAGGTAGTCGGCCTGCTCACCGATCTGGGCGATCAGGGAGAGCGCGACGCCCGTACCGAGCCCGAAGGCGACCCAGGAGAAGCCCGAGCCCGCCCCCTCCGTACCGCCGAAGGAGCTGAACGCCCCCCAGGCGTCCGGGGCTTCGAAGGCCAGCACCACGAAGGGCAGAATCATGCCGATGATCCAGACCGGCTGGGTCCAGGCCTGCACCTTGGCCAGTGCGCCCATGCCCCGGAAGACGATCGGGATGACGATCAGCGTGGTGATCAGATAGCCGGCCTCGACCGGCAGCCCGACGGCCTGGTGCATGGCCTGCGCCATGATCGAGCCTTCGAGGGCGAAGAAGATGAACGTGAACGACGCGTAGATCAGCGAGGTCAGCGTCGATCCGAAGTAGCCGAAGCCCGCCCCTCGCGTGACCAGGTCCATGTCCAGGCCGTACTTCGCGCAGGCCCGGGCGATCGGTATGCCGGTGAGGAAGATGATCGCCGCGGCGGCGAGGATCGACGCGAATCCGCTCGTGAACCCGTAGGTGAAGACGATCGAGGCGCCGATCGCGAAGTCGGCGAGATAGGCGATACCGCCGAGCGCGGTACCCGCGACCATCGAGGGCGACCAGCGCCGGAAGGAGTGCGGGGCGTAGCGGAGGGAGTAGTCCTCCCGGCTCTCGTCGGCCGCGAGCTTCGCATAGCTGCGCCGGGGTGCCGCCCCGGCGCCGTCCTGCGGCGCCGGCGGCGGCACCTCGGCCGTTGTGGGCGTTGCCGTGTCCGTCATCGGTGACTTCCCGTCCGTCGGTCCGTGTGCGGGTGACGAACGGGAAGTTACGAGCCGGACATGACAAGCCCCAACGGTCGGAGGTTGCCTGCGGGTTAAGGGCCGCGAGGGGGAGTTAACTCCTCGTCACGGACGGCGGACACACCATCCCTCATAGCGGTCGTCGCAGCCGGTACAGCCCGCACGGCCGGTCACTTGACCGGCAGATGGTAGGCGATCCGGTAGCGGTCGGCGGGCACGACCACGTCCGCCGTCTCCACGGCCCGCCCCGACGCGTAGTACGTGCGCCCGATCACCATCACCACGTGCCCCGGCACACCACCGAGCGCCAGGAGCTCCTCCGCCAGCCCCGGGCGCGCGCCGACCTCCTCCGCGACGTTGTCCACGACGACGTCGATCGCGGCCATCCGGTCGACCACGCCGCAGCCGCCCAGCGGGCCCTCCTCCGGAAGCATCACCGGCGTACGGCCCGTGACGGCGAGAGGCTCCCAGGACGTCGAGAGCATCATCGGCTCGCCCGCGTCCCGGAAGACGTACCTCGTACGCATCACCCGGTCGCCCGGCTCGATGCCGAGGCGTTCGGCGATCTCGGGGGTGGCACCCTCCTGTTCGCTGCGGGACTCCCAGGTCCCGCGCACGCCTTCCGCCGTCTGTTCCTGGCGGAACGGACTGGCTCCGGCTCCCGGCCGGTAGCCGGAGCGGGCGATCCGGCGCGGGACCGGGCGCTCACGCACGTACGTCCCGGAACCCGACCGCCCCTCGACCAGCCCTTCGGCCATCAGCACCTTCCGCGCCTCCAGCGCGACGGTGTCCGAGACTCCGTACTCCTCGCGGATACGCGCCTGCGACGGCAGGCGGGTATGAGGCGGCAGCGCGCCGTTGACGATCTTCTCTCTGAGATCGCTCGCCACGCGCAGATAGGCGGGCTGCTCACCGAAAGTCACAGGCCACTCCCAACAGGTTGACAGACTGCAACAGCCTGGCAACCGTGGGTTGTGCACCGCAAGCACAGGCCACAGTTTCACTCGATGTGATGATTCCTCGCCGACCAGCGCATACCTCGCGCGGTACCGCGCGGGCTCTTGACCGTTTTTGGTCCAGACCAATACCTTCCTCTGCACAGCACGGCTCTCGCTGGCTCTCCAGCTCCGGCACACGCACAGGAACGAGTCCCATGCGTCGAAGAACCCTGTCCAGACTGACCACGGCCGCCTGCGCCTTCGCGCTGCTGGCCGGCATCGCCCCCGCGGCCACGGCCGACGGCGGAAGCCGCGACGACCGCGGTGCGGGCCACAACCGCGCGTACAAGAGCATCGGCTACTTCACCCAGTGGGGCGTCTACGGGCGCGACTTCCAGGTCAAGGACCTGGACACGAGCGGTGCGGCGGCCAGGCTCACCCACATCAACTACGCCTTCGGCAACGTCAGTGCCGAAGGCAGGTGCTTCACCGGCAATGTGCCCGGCGAGGCGGACGCCTGGGCGGACTACGCCCGTCCGCTGGATGCCGCGGGATCGGTGGACGGCGTCGCCGACACCGACACCCAGGCCCTCGCGGGCAACTTCAACCAGCTGCGCGAGCTCAAGGCCAAGCACCCCGGCCTCAAGGTGATGATCTCGCTGGGCGGCTGGAGCTGGTCCACCCACTTCTCCGACGCGGCCCGCACCGCCGCCTCGCGCAAGGCCCTCGTCTCGTCCTGCATCGACCTGTACATCAAGGGCAACCTGCCCGTCGACGGTGTACGCGGGGGCGAGGGGGCAGCCGCCGGCCTGTTCGACGGCATCGACATCGACTGGGAGTGGCCCGGTTCCGCCGGTGACACCGACACGGTCTACCGCCCCGAGGACAAGAAGAACTTCACCGCCCTGGTACACGAGTTCCGTACCCAGCTCGACGCCTACGCGAAGTCGCAGAAGTCGCAGAAGTCGCAGAAGTCGCAGACGGACCGGAAGCCGCATCAGAAGCACTACGAGCTCTCGGCCTTCGTTCCCACCGCTCCCGCCAAGATCGACGCGGGCTTCGATGTCCGCCGCATCATGCGGGACTTCGACTTCGTCAACCTTCAGGGCTACGACTTCCACGTATCCGGTGAGACGACTACCGCCCAGCAGTCCGCCCTGTACGCGAAGGGCGACTTCAGCGTCGACCAGACGGTCCGCGACTGGATCAGGCGCGGCGCCCCCGCCCGCAAGCTGGTGGTGGGCATGCCGTTCTACGGGCAGGGCTGGACCGGAGTGACCGGTGGCGGCGACGGTCTCGGGCAGCCGGCGACTGCGCCCGCACCGGCCACGTACGCGGCGGGCTACGAGGACTACAAGGCCCTCAAGAAGCTGGCCGATTCCGGGCAGTACACGGTGCACCGCGACACCCGCAACGGCCACGCCTGGCTGTTCGACGGGACGACGTTGTGGACGTACGACGACCCCCAGGTGCTGCGCGCCAAGACCTCGTACATCCGTGACCGCGGTCTCGGCGGTGCGATGTTCTGGTCGCTGGACGGCGACACGGACGACGGCGAGCTGATGTCCGCTGTCGACCGCGGGCTCAACCGGCACTGACCGGAAGCGGCGTGCGGGGCGGCTGCCGTCGGCAGCCGCCCCGCGTGCGTTCATGTCCGGCTCAGAAGCGGTCCGGCTCAGAAGCGGTCCGGCATCAGAAGCGGTCCGGCATCAGAACTGCAGTGCCCAGGAGTTGATCCTCCCGGTGTCGTACGTGGCGTTGTCGCTGACCCGGAGCTTCCAGGCGCCGTTGGCGACCTCCGACGAAGCGTTCACCGTGTAGGTGGTGATCACGTTGTCGGCGCTGCCGCCGGTCCCGTACGCCTTCAGGTTGTAGACCGAACCGTCGGGCGCGACCAGGTCGATCTTCAGGTCGCCGGAGTAGGTGTGCGTGATGTTCACGGGAACGCTGAGTGCTGACGGTGCGTTACCACTGATACCGGAGACGGTGATCGGCGACTCGACCGTGGCGTTGTCGGCGATCGTGTAGCCGGTCGTGCTCTCGAACTTGGTGCCGGTGGGCGGCGGGGTGGTGCCGGTTCCGACGTTCAGCAGCTTGTTCGGCGACCCGGTGCCCGGGCTCGTCACGACGCCGCTGGTGGCCGCGGCGACCAGTCCCGCCGAGACCTGCGCCGGGGTCTGGCCCGGGTGGTCGGCGAGGTACAGGGCGGCGGCCCCGGCGACGTGCGGGCTCGCCATCGACGTGCCCGAGATGGTGTTGCTCGCACTGTCACCGGTGTTCCACGACGAGGTGATCGAGGAGCCCGGCGCGAAGATGTCCAGGACGGTGCCGTAGTTCGAGAAGCTCGAACGGGCGTCGGTGCTGGTGGTGGAGCCCACCGTGATGGCCTCGGCGACGCGCGCCGGGGACTTGGTGGAGGCGTTCGTCGACTCGTTGCCCGCCGCGACCGCGTAGGTGACGCCGGAGGCGATCGAGTTGCGCACGGCGGTGTCGAGCGCGGTGTCCGCGCCGCCGCCCAGGCTCATGTTGGCGACGGCCGGCTTGACGGCGTTGGCCGTCACCCAGTCGATGCCCGCGACGACCTGCGCCGTGGTGCCGGAGCCGCTGTTGTCGAGGACGCGGACGCCGACGATCTTCGCCTTCTTGGCGACGCCGTACGAGGTCCCGGCGACGGTGCCGGCCACGTGGGTGCCGTGCCCGTTGCCGTCCTGCGCGGTGTTGTCGTTGTCGATGGCGTCGTAGCCGTTCGACGCGCGGCCGCCGAAGTCGCTGTGGCTGATGCGTACACCGGTGTCGATGATGTACGCGGTGACGCCCTCCCCCGCCTTGTCCGGGTAGGTGTAGCTCTGGTTCAGCGGCAGCGCCGTCTGGTCGATCCGGTCCAGTCCCCACGAGGGCGGGGAGGGCTGGGTGCCCGAGATCGTGAAGGTCCGGTTCTGCACGACGGACTCGACTGCCGGGTCCGCGGCGAACTTCTTCGCCTGCTCGGCCGGGAGTTCGACGGCGTAGCCGTTGAGCGCCGCGCTGTAGGTCTTCTTGATCTTCGCGCCGTATTCCGCGGCGAGCGCCTTGCCGTCGGCGGATCCGGCGTCGGCGGCGGATTCGTCGAGGGTGACGATGTAGCTGCCGCTGATGGCGCCCGGGGCGCCCGCGTTCTCGATCCGGCCTTCCGCCGCGCTCGGGGACGCGAGGGCCGGGAAGGCCGCCGCGGTCGAGAGGGCGAGGGCCGCGCCGGTTATGACGCTCGTCGCGGCCAGTCTTCGCGCGTAGCGTGCGTGACGCTTCACTGCCATGTGAGGGGTCCTCCTCGTTTGCGGTGCACTGGTGGGGGATGCCTGGGGGTGCATTGACCTGCATCGCGGTGCATGGGGGGTGCATTCGGTCGAGCGGGGTGCCTTCGGCCAAACAACAGCATGGGCATGACAAACCAGACACGACAGAACACCGAATCCGGGTTCCTCGTACGGCGGCGTGCCCTGCTGCCAGCGAAAGATTGGCCCATCCATAGGAATCCCACAAGACTGTCTTGGCATGAGCAATACATTCGCCACACGGCTGACATGCTGGCGGGCATGGCCACCTACCGCTGCCCGCAGGACGGGACCCGCGCAGACACGACCGAGCTGACCTGGTGTTGTCCCCTCTGCCGGGGGCCCTGGGACCTCGACTTCGACGTCCGGTCACCGATGTCCCTCGACTCGCTGACCGGACGCGTGAGTTCACTGTGGCGTTACGAAGAGGCGCTGCCCCTCCGCGGTCCGGCGGTCAGCCTCGGCGAGGGCAGGACCCCGCTCGTCCCCCTCACCGCGAGCGTCTCGGCCAAGCTCGACTACCTGATGCCGACGCTCTCCTTCAAGGACCGGGGCGCGGTCATGCTGGCCGAACTGGCCCGCCGGCTCGCCCCGGAGCGGGTCGTCGCGGACAGCAGCGGCAACGCGGGCACGGCCGTGGCCGCGTACTGCGCCCGGGCCGGCCTGCCCTGCACGGTGTACGTCCCCGAGGGCACGTCCCCGAAGAAGACCGAGCAGATCCGCGCGCACGGCGCCCGGCTGGAGGTCGTGCCCGGCGACCGCGAGGCCACCGCACGGGCCGCCCGCGCGGCCGCCGACGGGCCCGGCACCTTCTACGCCTCGCACGTCTTCAACCCGTACTTCCTGCACGGCACGAAGACCTACGTCTACGAGATGTGGGAGGACCTCGGCGGCACGCTGCCGGAGGCGATCGCCGTGCCGGTCGGCAACGGCACCCTGCTCCTCGGCGCGGCCCTGGCCACGGCGGAACTCCTCGCCCAGGGCCTGATCGCCCGGCGTCCCGCGCTGATCGCCGTACAGGCCGAGGCCGTGTCCCCGCTCGCGGAGGCGTTCCGTGCGGGCGCCGACGACCTGCTCGACTCCCCCGCCCACGCGTCCCCCACCCTTGCCGAGGGCATCGCCATCCCCCGCCCTCCGCGCGCCCGGCAGATCCTTGCGGCCGTCAGGGAGTCGGGCGGCACCTTCCTCACGGTCGCCGAGGACCGGATCCGTGCCGCGCAGCAGGATCTGGCGGCCCGCGGCTTCTTCGTCGAGACGACCGGGGTCGCCTGCTGGGCGGCCGTGGGCGACTGGAAGGACCGCAGCGTCGTCGTACCCCTGTGCGGCGCCGGCCTCAAGACGGGCCTGGCGCCCGCACCGTGACCGGAGCGGTCAGTCCGTCCAGTACGTGTCGTGCCTGATGAAGAACTCGGCACGCTCCTTCTCCGGCCAGTCGGAGACCTGCGACACCTTCTCGAAGTACTCCTCGCGGGGCGCCCCGGGCGTGAACAGCAGCAGCATCGAGGCGGGTGCGTCCGAGTCGTTGCGGAAGGCGTGCAGACCGCCCTGCGGTACGTACAGGAAGTCGCCCTCGGTCGTGTCGACCCAGCGCTCACCGTTGTAGATCCGCACGGTGCCGCCGAGGATGAAGAACGACTCCGAGATCGAGCGGTGGAAGTGCGTGGCAGGGCCACCGGCCCTGGGCGCCATGTTGATCCGGTAGAGCCCGAACTCGCCGTGCGTCGACTCCGTCGTCGCCAGGTAGTGCGTGGTGCCACCGCTGCGCGTCAGCAGATTCGGCGTGGTGTCCGCCGGGCGGTACTGCGCGCTGATCTCTCCCTCGCCGTCCGTGTATACGGGTTCCGGATACGACATGCCGTTCTCCCTCTGCCCTGGACCGGTCCGCTCCGATGTGCCGTCCGATCAGCCGTTCACCCGCGCGCCGCAGCCGAACCCGCGACGCCGCCGTGCCTACCTTCGTACGGTGAGCCTCACGCGCATCTCTGTTCTCACGTCCTTGGTGGCGGGCGCACTGATCGCCCCCCTGCCGCCGCACTCGTACGCGACCGGCGCGAGGACCGCCGCACCCGTGACGGCGCCACCGCCCGCCTCCTGCGGGCGCACGGGCCACGCGGACGACCGGGACGCACCCGGCGCGTCCGCCGCCTCCGACGACGCCTCCTGGGCGCCGACGTCCACCGCCTTCGGCGAGGCCGCAGGATACGACCCCTACGTCGGCAACGGCTATCTGGGCCACCGGGTGCCCGCCACGGGCGCCGGATACGCGGCGACGGGCGGGAAGACCGGCTGGCCCCTCTACACACCACGGTACGACGGCGCCTTCGTCTCCGGGCTCTACGCCCGCGACAAGGGCCTCGCCGAGGGCCGCGAGGTGATCGCCGCCCTGCCGAGCTGGACCACCCTCGACGTGCGCGTCGGTACGGAGACCTTCGGCACCGGCACACCCGCCGGCCGCGTCTCGCGGTACCGGCAGACCGCCTTCCTGCGCTGCGGTGTCGTCGTGACCTCGCTGCGCTGGACCACCGCCGACGGCCGGGCGACCGATCTGACGTACGAAGTGCTGACCGACCGCTCCGACGTGCACGCCGGGGCCGTACGCCTGCGGATGACCCCGCGCTGGAGCGGCACGGCGACGGTCACGGGCCGGCTGGACGAGCGCGGGGCACGCAGGGTGACGGTCACGGACGACGGTTCGTTCCGCACGCTCGGCACGGGCACGGAGGGGGCGATCGTCCAGACGGGAACCGGCAACGGCACCCGGACGGCCCGGGTCGAGGCGGGCCGCTCGTACACGTTCGAGAAGTACGTGGGCATCGACACCGCCCTCACCTCCCGCACCCCCCTCGTCTCCGCGCGTGACGCCTCGCGGCGCGCCGCCCGGCGCGGCTGGTCCGGGGTCCTCGCCGACAACGCGGCCGCCTGGCGGACCGCGTGGGCCTCCGACATCGCCGTCCCGGGCAGCCCGGACCTGCAGGCCTGGCTGCGCGCCGCGCAGTACGGCCTGCTCGCGGGCACCCGCGCCGGTGCCTCGAACAGCATCGCCCCGGCGGGGCTGACCAGCGACAACTACGCGGGCATGGTGTTCTGGGACGCCGAGACGTGGATGTACCCGGGACTGCTCGCCACCCGCCCCGAACTGGCCCGCACCGTGGTCGAGTACCGCTACCGCACCAGGGGTGCCGCCCGCGCCAACGCCGAGAAGCTGGGCCACCGCGGCCTGTTCTACCCGTGGACGAGCGCGAGCAGGGGCCGGCTCGACTCCGAGTGCCAGAGCTGGGACCCGCCGCACTGCCTCACCCAGAACCACCTCCAGGGCGATGTCTCGCTCGCCGTCTGGCAGTACTACCTGGCCACCGGCGACCGGACCTGGCTCGGGACCCGGGGCTGGCCGCTCCTGAAGGGCATCGCCGACTTCTGGCAGTCGCGCGCCACGGCGAACAGCGACGGCAGTTACTCGGTGAGGAACGTCGCGGGTCCGGACGAGTACAGCAACGGGGTCACCGACGGGGTCTTCACCAACGCCGTCGCCGCCACCGCTCTGCGCAACGCGACCCGCGCCGCCCAGCTCCTCGGCCACCCGGCACCGGCGGGGTGGACCCGGGTCGCCGACGGGCTCCGCATCCCGTACGACGCCGAGCGGAAGCTGTTCCTCCAGTACGCCGGGTACAACGGCTCGACCATCAAGCAGGCCGACACCGTGCTCCTCGTCTATCCGCTGGAGTGGCCGATGGAGGAGGGTGCCGCCGCCGCGACACTCGACTACTACGCCGCGCGCACCGATCCGGACGGCCCCGCGATGACGGACTCGGTGCACGCGATCGACGCAGCCGCGATCGGGGAACCCGGCTGCGCCACGTACACGTATCTCCAGCGTGCCGTAAGGCCGTTCGTCCGCGGCCCCTTCAACCTCTTCTCCGAGGCGCGCGGCGAGAAGTCCGGTGCCGAGGACCCGCTCTCCGGCTTCCCCGCCGAGGACTTCCTCACCGGCAAGGGCGGCTTCCTCCAGGTGTTCACCCACGGCCTGACGGGCCTCCGGCTGCGCGAGGACGGCGTACGGCTGGATCCGCTCCTGCCGCCCCAGCTCCGCGAGGGCGTGGAACTGACGGGGCTGCGCTACCGGGGCCGTACGTACGACATCTCGATCGGCCCCCGCGACACGACGGTCCGGCTGACGGACGGCGCCCCGTTCACGGTCCACACCCCGTCGGGCCCGCGCCGACTCTCCACCACGCTCACTCTCCCCACCCGCCGTCCCGACCTCGCCGTGACGGCCGACGCGGCACGCTGCCGCCCCGCGACGGCCACCTCGGAGACCCCCGGTCTGTACGCCGTCGCTGCGGTGGACGGCAGCCCGTCGACGGCCTGGTCCCCCGAGGGCGCGACAGGAGCCCTGACGGTGGACCTGCGACGGGTCCTGCGGGTCGCGTCGGTCACCCCCCGGTGGTCCGACATCGCTCCCGCCTCCCACACCCTGGAGACCTCGCTCGACGGCAAGACCTGGTGGCCGTACCGGTCCGGGGACCTCGCCCGGCAGGTGCGGGTGACGGTGCGCTCGGCGGACGCGGAGAAGCCGGCGGGTGTGCGCGAACTGGTGGTCCTCGGCCGGTGAGCGACACCGCACCGGCGTCGGCGGCGGGATCCCGGTTTTGTTCCAACTCCGGCCGCGTGTACCGGTTTCGGCACCGAGGGTTAAAATCCGGCCATGAACAGAGGGGTACCGACGCTGGAAGACGTCGCGCAGCAGGCGGGGGTGTCCCGCGCCACCGTGTCGAGGGTCGTCAACGGTGTGCGCAACGTCGACCCCGCCATCCAGGACCAGGTCCGTGTCGCGATCGAGCGGACGGGGTACACCCCGAACCGCGCGGCGAGGTTCCTCGTCACCCGGCGCGCGGGCACGATCGCGCTCATCATCTCCGGCGCGGGTGACGAGTTCGCCGCCCAGGTGTTCGCGGACCCGTTCTTCGGCCGGGTGGTCGACGGCGCCATGGGGTACCTGCGGAGCCGTGCCATCCACCCGGTTCTCCTGTTCGCGGAGTCGGAGGCGGCCAGGGAGCAGGTCGTCGACTACGCGCGGCAGGGCAACGTGGACGGCACGCTCGTGGTGTCGCTCCAAGCGCCGGACCCGCTGCCGCAGTTGCTCGCCTCGGCCGGAATCCCCACCGTCCTGTACGCACGGCCGGCCCAGCCCCAGCCGTTCAGCTTCGTGGACCTGGACAACTACTCCGGGGCCCGGCTGGCCGCGGAGCACCTGCTCGCCCGCGGCTGCAGGCGTATCGCCGCGATCCCCGCTCCGCAGAACCTTCCCGCCGCCCGGGCCAGGCTCGACGGTTTCCGTGACGCGCTGGCCGCCGCCGGCCACCCCGCCCCGTTGATCGCCGAGGGCACGTTCACCCTCGACAGCGGCGCGGCGGCGATGAGCCGGCTCCTGGAGGATGACCCCTCCGTCGACGGTGTGTTCGCGGCCAACGACCTGATGGCACAGGGCGCCTGCCAACTCCTGCGTGAGCGCATGAGGCGCATACCGCAGGACGTCGCGGTCGTCGGTTTCGACGATTCGAGCGCCGCTTCGGTGTGCCGGCCGCCGCTGACCACGGTCCGTCAGCCGGTGGAGAAGATGGCCGAAACCATGGCACGTCTCCTGTGCGAACACGTCGAAGGCGTGCGCTCCGAGCCGACCTCGGTCGTCTTCGATCCGGAACTGGTCGTACGCGAGTCCGCCTGACGGGGGAACGCCCGGCGGGCCGGTCAGCAGCCTGTACCCGGCCCCGCCACCCAGCAGTTCGCCACCAGCCGGGAGACGTGGCCGGCGCCTGCCGGGCTGCCGAGCACGTAGCCGCCGGCGCCGAACAGCTTGACCGACTCCCAGTCCAGGGCCGTCAGCCGGTCGTGGACCTCCGCCAGGCCGGCCCGCGAGTGCGTGGGGGCGAGGAGTCTTCGGCGCAGTACCTCCGTCTCGGTGGCCAGATCGGCGAGTGCGGCCTGGACGAGCTGCTTGCCGAGGGTCGGTTCGCCTCCCGAGACACGGCCGGCGAGGTGTGCGGCGGCCGCCTCGGCCAGGCGCCGGGTGACTCCGAGGCGGGCGGCGCCCAGCAGCACCGTGAGCTGTGTCAGGTCGGCTCCGTCGGGCTCCTCCCTGAGGAACACCACCCCCTCCAGGGCAGCCATCGGGTGCGGGATCCGGGTGCCCGTCCCGGTCACGGCCGCCGCGGGACGTGCCACCACACCGCCCGGTGCGCCGTGGGCCGGGGCCCGTGCGAGAGCGGCGGCCAGTCCGGCGGCCGGCCCGGCGGTGCGACCCGCGTGTTCGCAGGTGTCGATGGCGTCCCGGGTGAGGGTGGGCGTTCGGCTCGCCGTCGTCATGGGTGCAGCGCCTCACTGATGTACCGGTGGGTCGGGGCCGTCTGCTGGAGGGCCGCGAAGTGGCCGCCCTCCAGGAGGTGCCGCCGGAATTCCGCGCGCGTCTGCCGGTGCCAGCCCGCCGTCGACTCCAGGGGTACCTGTGGATCGCGGGTCGCGGCCAGGACCGTGACCGGAAGGTCCAGGGGCGGTTCCGGAAGGTAGCGGTGGCTCTCCTTGACGGCGAAGTCGCTCCTGAACGGCGGCAGGATCATGCCGAGGGCGGAGGGGTCCCGGAGCACCCACTCCGGTGTGCCGCCCAGCCGGCGCAGCACCTCCACCGTCCGCGGGTCGTCGAGGTCCGCCACGGAGGGGGTGTCGCCGGGGTCGTGGTCGGGGGCGGCGCATCCCGAGACGATGAGGTGGGAGGGCTGCGGCGCGCCGCGGCGGCGGATCTCCCGGGCCACCTCGAAGGCGACCAGTCCGCCGAGGCTGTGCCCGTACAGCGCGTACGGGGCGCTGCCGCCGCAGAGCACCACGTCGGCCAGCTCGGCCACCATGGGTCCCAGGGCGCGGAACGGCTCCTCCCTGATCCGGGTCTCCCGGCCGGGCGGCTGGAGCGGGTACAGGGCGACGCCCGGGATGCGTCCGGTCCACGTCCTGAAGGTCGACGCGGAGCCGCCGGCGTGCGGGAAGCAGTACAGCCGCACCCCGTCGTCGGAGGGCGGGAAGGGGAGCCAGCGGGCGAGCGGTCCGGCCTCGGCGGGCGCCGTCACGTGGTCACCTCCAGGCGGACGTGGGCGGGCGGTTCCCGGTGGTGGCCGAGATCCGCCGCCAGGACGACGTGCGCGCCGTCCCGGGCGATCTCGCGGAACCCGCTGAAGGCGTAGGTGATCTGCATCATCCGGTTGCGTCCGGTCTCCACGAAGTCGGCCTGGAGACCGGCGCCGGCGTCCCGGGCGAGGCCCATGATGTGGTGGAGCAGGACCATGCCGACCCCGCGCGACATCACCCGGCACGACATCAGCAGCATGTTCAGCCGCCAGTCGGGGGCGGACTTCTCCACCAGTGCCAGACCGATCTTGCCGTAGCTCCCGAACCGGTCGGTCAGCGAGGCCACGAGGAGGAGGTGGTCCGGTGACCTGCGCAGGGCGTCGAGGTCGTCGTACGAATAGGTGCGGCCGGTGGAGTTGAGCTGGTTCGTACGGACCGTCAGCTCCTCCGCGCGCTGGAGGTCGTCCCGTTCGGCGCGGGCGATGGTGAACCGCATGTCCAGGGTGGCCAGGAACTCGTCGCCTGTGCCGACGAATTCGCGCTCCAGTTCTTCGCGGGCGAGCTGTTCGCGGTACATGATCCGCCGCTCCGCCGACTCCCCGGTGACGAACCGGGGGGTGAAGGCGGGACCGACGAGGACCTCGTCGATGTCGGCGTCCCGGACCAGGGTCACCTCCGGAAGGACGTGCCCGACCTCCGCGAGCTCGAACTCCTGGTCGTCGACGAAGGCGAACGCGTCCGTCCCGAGATTGAGCCGGCGCGCGAGGTGCCGGATCGAGTCGGACTTGGCGTTCCAGCCGATCTGCGGGCAGAGGAACAGCTCGTCCAGCCCGAACTCGCGCAGCTTGGCCATGGCCGTGTCGTGGTCGTTCCTGCTGGCGACGGAGTGCAGCACGCCCATCGCGTCCAGTCTGCGGATGTGCGCGACGACCGCGGGCCGGGGCACGACCTCACCGTCCTCCAGCAGGATGCCGTCCCACAGGGTGCGGTCCAGGTCCCACACCACACACTTGATGCGGCCGCGCGCCGGTTCCCCGCCCGGGGACAGCGCGTCGGGCTCCGTGGTCACTGTCATCGTTCCCCGTCCCTCCGCGCCTGCTCCGCGATGGTGATCCGCTGGATCTCGTTGCTGCCCTCGATGATTTCCATGACCTTCGCGTCCCTGTAGTAGCGGGCGACCGGGAAGTCCGGGCTGCACCCGTTGGCGCCGTGGAGCTGCACCGCCTCGGACGCGTGCCTGGCCGCCGCCGTGGAGGCGAAGTACTTCGCCACCCACGTCGCCATGATCGTCTCCGGGTCGCCGGCGTCCTTGAGGCGGCCCGCCTCGGCGCACAGCAGACGTGCGGCACGGGTGTCGGTGACCATGTCGGAGAGTTTCGCCTGGATGAGCTGGTGGTCCCCGAGACGCCGGCCGCTCGTGCGGCGCCGGTCGGTGTAGGCCGCTCCCGCCTCCAGGCAGGCCTGGAGGATGCCGACGGAGCCGCAGGCCACGCTGTACCTGCCCAGGTCGAGGGTGCCGGTGAGCACCATGCCGGAGGTGAACCCGGTCGGACCCAGCAGCGCCTCGGGACCCAGTTCCACGTCGGTCAGGGTGAGGGTGGCCAGGAGCGAGGCGCGGGTGCCGAGCATGTCGTGCAGGGGCTCCACGCGCACGCCCGGGTGGTGGCGGGGGACGAGGAAGGCCGCGTTGCCCGTCGCCGTCCTCGCGAACACCAGGAACACATCGGCGCGCCGGCCCCCCGTGATCCACGTCTTCACGCCGTCGAGCCGCCAGCCGCCGCCGAACTTGGTGGCGGTCGTGGCGAGGTTCGCGGTGTCGCTGCCCGCGCCGGGCTCGGAGAGGCAGAACGCGCCGAGCACCTGGCCCGAGGCCATCGGCCGGGCCCAGCTCTCGATCTGTTCCTCGGTCCCCCAGCGCCGCAGCGCCCAGGCGACCATCGTGTGGACGGTGAGCAGGCTGCGCACGGACGAGCAGCCGCGGCCCACTTCCTCGTGCACGGCGCCGAGGGTCACCATGTCGGTTCCCGCACCGCCCAGTTCCGGCGCGAGGAACGGTGCCCAGAGCCCTTCCTCGCCGAGCCGGGCCGGCAGTTCCTCCGGGAGTGTGCCGAGCCGGTCCCACTCGTCGGCGTACGGGGCGATGTGCGTGTCGACGAAGGACCGGGCCGACGCCCGGCCGGGTGCGGCCGGCGCCGTGCGTACCGTCTGCTGACGGGTCGTGGTCATGGGTTACGCGACCGTGGCGTCGACCGGGCGCAGCCGTCCCACGAGGTCGGCTATCGCCTCCACCGTGCGGAAGTTCTCGATGCGCAGCTCCTCGTTGGGGATGGCGACGGCGAACGTCTTCTCGACGAACATCACGAGCTCCATCGCGAAGAGCGAGTTGATTTGGCCGAGGGAGAAGATGTCGTCGGTGTCGGCGATGTCGGCCTGGGGGTACCTGCTGCCGATGAACGCGGTGATCTGCTGGCTGACGGTGCTGGCCATGTCGGTGGTGTCCTCGTCTCCTGCGGAGTTGTGGGTGGTGGGCCGCCGCGGCTGCGGGGCGGTCAGCTGGGGTCGTAGCGGTAGAAGCCCCGGCCGGTCTTGCGGCCGTGGAGCCCGGCGTCGGTCATCTGCTTGAGCAGCGGGCACGGCCGGTACTTGCTGTCCGCGTAGTGGTCGTAGAGGACCTGGACGCTCTGGAGGATGGTGTCGACGCCGATGAGGTCGGCGGTCTCCAGCGGGCCCATGGGGTGTCCGAAGCAGCCGCGGAACACCTCGTCGACGTCCTCGGCGGTGGCCACTCCCTCGTGGACGAGGAACGCCGCCTCGTTCACCGTGAGCATCAGGACCCGGTTGGAGACGAACCCGGACGAGTCCTTGACGTGGACGGCCTTCTTGCCGATGCCGCGCAGGAGTTCCCCGGTCCGTTCCACCGTCCGTGCCGAGGTGTGGAATCCGGGGATGAGCTCGACGACCGGTTTGGCGGGGACGGGGTTCATGAAGTGCACCCCGATCACCCGCTCCGGGCGGGCGTGGAGGGACGCGACCTTGGTGATCGGGATGGCCGAGGTGTTCACCACGACGACCGTGTCCGGGGCGCAGACGGCGTCGAGTTCCTGGTGCACCTGGCGTTTGACGTCCCAGTCCTCCGTGACGTTCTCGATGACGAAGTCGGCCTTGTCCAGGGCCGCCACGCCCACCACGGTGGTGATCCGCGCCAGGATCTCGTCCGGGTCCAGCGCGGGTCCGCCCAGCAGGCGGCTCATCCGGCAGTTGCGTGCGATGGCGTGGCGTGCCCCGGACAGGATCTCGTCCGTGCGGTCGACGAGGATGACCTCGTATCCGTCCTGGGCCAGGTTCTGTGCGACCCCCACTCCCATCACGCCGCTGCCCACGACTCCGACGACGGTCATGACGTCTCCTCTTCTCTCGGTGATGCGTTGTGCACGTGACCGGCCGTTCCGGGCCGGTTCAGCGGCGGCGGCGGGCCGCGGCCTGCAGACCGGACCGGCGCAGGCGGGCCCGGTCCTGCGACCCGGTGCCGGGTCCGGTCCGCGCTCCCCCGTCCTGCGGGGGGTCCACCGTCCGGGCCAGCGCGGCGATGTTCGGCGCCTCGAAGAGGATGTGCGGCGGCAGTTCGACCCCGCCGAGCGTCTCCCGCAGCGTCGCCAGGATCCTGATGCCGAGCAGGGAGTTGCCTCCCAGCTCGAAGAAGTTGTCGTCGACGCCGACGCGTTCCAGGCCCAGCGCGTCGCACCAGACCTCGGCGATCCTCGTCTCGGTCGGCCCGGACGGCTCCTGGTAGGGCGTCATCAGCTCCGGCCGGGGATAGCGGGCTCCCTGCCCGGTCCCCTCGCCGAGGGGGGCGGTCAGGGCGTCCACGGTGTACCAGTCGCTGAAGCGCACCATGGTCGGCAGGTCCTGGGTGGACACCAGCACCTGGGGTTCGCCGGTCGCCAGCGACCGCAGCAGGCTGCGCCAGCCCTCCGCGAAGCCGATGCCGACCTCGGCCCGGTGCGTGCGGAAGAACGCCTCCAGGCTCCGGTCGTACGATTCCAGGCCCTCGTCCCAGGCGTTCCAGGTCCACTCGCCCCAGTTGACGGACAGGACCCTGCGGCCGGGGGCGGCGCATCGCTGCGCGTAGGCGTCCAGGTAGGCGTTGGCCGCACAGTAGGCGACCTGTCCGGGGCCCCCGCCGGTCGCGGAGGTGATCGAGGAGAACAGGACGAGGAAGTCCAGGGGCTGTTCGTCGGGCTCGCCGATCTGCAGGGCGGCGGCGATGGCGCGGGTTCCGGCGAGTTTGGGCGCGAGGACCCGCTCGATGTCGTCCCGCTCCTTGAACTGCATCAGTCCGGTGCCGGCGACGCCCGCGGCGTGCAGGACCCCGTGCAGGGCGCCGAACTCGGTGCGGGCCACGTCCACGGCACGGCGTACCGCGTCGGGGTCGGCGACGTCGCCGACGACGATCTCGACCTCCGCGCCCAGTGCGAGCAGCTCCGTGACCCGGGTGACGCGTTCGCGTACGACCGGGTCGCTCTCCTCCTCGCCGGACGCGACGGCGGCCCAGCGCTCGCGCGGCGGCAGCCCGTTGCGGCCGAGGAGCACCAGCCGGGCGCGGCAGTCCCTGGCCAGGTGTTCGGCCATGCCGAGCCCGATGCCTCCCAGGCCGCCGGTGACGAGGTAGACCCCTCGTTCGCGCAGCACACCGCGGGCGGTGTCGAGGGGGGCGGGCGGGACCGTCCCGTACCCGGACACCCAGCGGCGGCCGGAGTGCAGGGCCACGACCGCAGCGGTGCGCGGGCCCCGGAGTTCCGCCACCACCTGGGCCGCCGCCGTGCCGGGCCGTACGTCGACGAGCCGGGTCCGGACGCCGGGGTACTCCTGGGGGACGACCAGCAGCGGACCGAGCAGGGTCGCGGCCGCGGGGCGCAGCCCGGCCTCGTCGAGCACCCGCTGGGTGCCGGCGGTCACCAGGTCCAGGGACCAGGAGTCCAGGGCGAGTTCACCCGCGGCCCTGGCCAGCGCGAGCACCGTGTGCAGGCCGTGCGCGAGGACCGTGTCGTGGTCCTCCTCGCGGCTCCCGCCGTGCGCGGGCACCGCGGTGCCGTCCTCGGCCCGGTCCGTGAGGGTCCACAGGTGGACGGCGCGCTCCAGGGGGAGACCGTCGGCGCGCAACGCGGTCAGCAGGGCGACCATGTCCTCGGCGCTGCCGGGCCGGACCGTGTAGCCCCCGGGGGTCTGCCGGAAGGCGGTTCCCGGGCGGACGACGGAGACGCGGGCGCCGGACGCCCCGCCGGCGGTGAGGAGCCCGGCGAGGATCTCGTCCGCGGCTCCCTCCTTGCTGAGGACCAGCCAGTGGCCGGGCTGCCGGGCGTCCGGGGCGGGCGGGACGGTCTGCCGCCACACCGGCAGGGACAGCCACTCCTCCTCGGGCAGCCGGGGTATCCGGGTGATGTCCTCCAGCGAGGCGGGCCGCAGCGGGACGGTGTCCGGGGACTCCGTCGTCCCGGTCGTCCCGCCCGCCCCGTCCTCGATCCAGTAGCGCCTGCGCTGGAAGGGGTAGGCGGGCAGCGGGACCGGTGGCGTCGTACCGGCGGCCGCCGCCGGGTCGCCGCCGTGGTGGGCGGGCCAGTCGATCGTGACGCCGGTCAGCCACAGGCGGGCCAGGCAGTCGGCGAGCGTCTCGTCGGCCGGGCGGGGGTCGGTGGCGGCCGGCAGGGTGGCGGTGATGAGCGGCCAGATCTCCGGCGGGCAGCCGAGGCCCCGGACCATGGCGCCGAGGGACGGGCCGGGGCCGATCTCGACGAGGGCGAGTCCGGGGTCGGCCAGGAGGGTGTCGGCGCACTCCGCGAACCGTACGGTTTCGCACATGTGGCGTGCCCAGTAGGCCGGGTCGCACACGAGTGTCCCGTCGACGGGACGCCCGGTGACGTTCGACAGGTAGGGCAGGACCGGCGGGTGCAGCGTGATGTTCTCGGTGACCCACGCCGTGAGCTGACCGCTGAGCGGGGCGAGCATCCGGGAGTGGAAGGCGTGGGTCGTCGCCAGCGGCCGGCAGGGCGTTCCGGCGGCCCGCAGTTCCTCGACGAGTTCCCGTACGGCGCTCTCCGCCCCGGCCACCACGACCGATTCGGGTCCGGCGGCCACCGCGATGTCCACGCCTCGCCGGTCGAGGTCGAAGCGGTCGCCCAGGGCCTTCGGGGAGAGCGGCACAGCGGCCATGGCTCCGGGCGCCACGGTGGCGATGAGCTGTGCGCGCCTGACCACGAGGGCCAGTGCGTCGTCCAGGGAGAACACTCCGGCCAGGCAGGCCGCGACGTACTCGCCGAGGCTGAAGCCGAGCATCGAGGACGGTGTCACGCCCCAGGCCATGAGCGTACGGGCCACGGCGTAGTCCACCGCGAACATCAGCGGCTGGACCACCTCGGTGCGCTGCATCTCCTTCTCCCGCGGATCGACAGTCGTCGCCCGGCCGAGGAGCGCCGCCAGATCGCCGCCGCCGCCGATGCGCGGGCCGACGAGCAGGTCCGCGTGGTCGACGTGGGGCATCAGCCGGGAGAGCCGGTCCAGGCACGCGTCCAGGTGCTCCCTGAACACCGGTTCGCGCCGGTGGAGCTCGCCGACCATGCCCGGGTACTGCTCGCCGACCCCGGCGAGGAGGAACGCCGCGCGTCTGCCCCGGGTGGTGTCGGTCCTGCCCAGCAGGGGCGCCGAACCCTTCTCGCCCGAAAGGGACGCGGCCGCCGCGGCGGTGCTCGCGGCCACCGCGACACGGCGGTGCTCGAAGGTCTTGCGGCCCGTCTGGAGGGTGCGCGCGACCGAGGACAAGGGTGTGCCGGGGGCGGCGGCGAGATGCGCGCCGAGCCGCCGAGCCGCCTCGTCGGCCGCGGCGGGCGCATGGGCCGAGAGCGGGAGGACCCGGTAGCGGCGGCTGCCGGCCGCCGGCCCCGGTGCGGGCCCGTCGGTGCCGGAGGGGGCCGCGGCCAGCACGACGTGCGCGTTCGTGCCCGACCAGCCGAAGGAGCTGACCCCCGCGACCAGGGACCGTCCGGTCTCCGGCAGCCGGAGGAGCCCGTCCGCCGGGCGCAGCGCACCGCTGGGGGGTACGGCCGTGCTGGGCTCCGTCACGTTGAGGTTCGGCGGCACGGTCCCCTTCTCCAGGACCAGCACCGTCTTGATGAGCCCGGCCATGCCCGCCGCCGCCTGGGTGTGGCCGATGTTGGTCTTCACCGCACCGATGTGCAGGGGCCGGGCGGGGGATCTGCGGCCGAACACGTCGTCGAGGGCGCCGAGTTCGATGGCGTCGCCCAGCGCGGTGCCGGAGCCGTGCGCCTCGACGTAGTCCACGTCGTCGGGGGCGACCCGCGCCGCGTCCAGCGCCCGCCGGATCACCTCCACCTGGGCGCTGCGGCTGGGCGCGGTGAGGCCGTTGCTCCGGCCGTCCTGGTTGACGGCGGAACCGGTGAGGACCGCCCGGACGCGGTGGCCGGCACGGCGCGCGTCGGACAGCCGGGTCAGCGCGACCATGCCGCCTCCCTCGCCGAGGAGGTATCCGTCGGCGTTCGCGTCGAACGTCCGGCACATGCCCTGCGGGGAGAGCATCGAGGTCGCGCAGCCGGTGGCGTACACGTCCGGGTGGATCACCAGCGAGCCGCCTCCCGCCAGGGCGACGTCGCACTCGCCGCGGCGCAGGGCCGCTGCGGCCAGGTGCACGGCGACCAGGGAGGACGAGCAGGCGGTGTCCAGGGTGACCGTGGGGCCGTGCAGGTCGAAGTGGTAGGCGAGCCGGCCGGCGACGACGCTCGCGGCGCTGCCCTGCCCGAGGAAGGGGTCGGTGACGACGCCTGCTCCTTGGCGGTCCCCCTGGAGCCGCCCGTACTGGAGGCTGTCGGAGAAGCCGACGAGTACACCCGTCCGGCTGCCCGCGACGGCGGAGGCGTCCAGCCCGGCGCTCTCCAGCGTCTCCCAGAGCAGTTCCATGAGGAGCCGCTGCTGCGGGTCCATGCGGACGGCCTCGCGCGGGGAGACCCCGAAGAAGTCGGCGTCCCAGCCGGCGATGTCGTCGAGGAACGCCCCCCTCTGCGTGTACACGCCGTGCCGGTCCACGTACGGGGTCAGGTCGAACCGTCCGTCCGGCACCTGGTCGGCGGCGGCGCTGCGGCCCTGGGCGAGCAGGTCCCAGTACGCGTCGGGGGTGTCCGCCCCGGGGAACCGGCAGGCCATGCCGATGACCGCGATCGGCTCGTCGCCGGCCGTCTCCGCCTCCGCGAGCCGGCGGCGGGCGTCGGCCAGTTCGGTGGTCGCGCGCCGGAGGTACTCGCGCAGCCGCTTCTCGTCCGTCATCTGTACGCCTCTCGTGGGGCCGCTCATTCGCCGGATCCCTCGGTGAGGTGCTGGTCGATGAAGGCGAAGATCTCTTCGTCGGACGCGGCTCCGAGCTCGACGGGAGAGGGGCCTCCCGCGGAGTCGGCCCTGATGCGGCCGGCGGCGGACTGCAGCGCGGCCGCCAGGCGTTCGCGCTGTCCCGTGTCGTGCTCGTCGAGCAGGGCGGTGACCTGGGCCAGGGCCTCGCGCAGGACGTCCTCCGCGCTCGGCGGGGGCGGGGCCAGCTGTTCGAGGAGGTGTCCGGCGAGAGCCGTGACCGACGGATGGTCGAAGACCAGCGTCGGCGGGAGCTGGAGCCCGGTGTCCGCGTTCAGCCGGGCACGTAGTTCGAGCGCCGCCAGCGAGTCGATGCCGAGTTCGCTGAAGCTCCGCTCGACGTCGAGCGCCTCCGGGTCCCCGTGTGCCAGCACGGCCGCCACGTGCGCGCAGACCGCGGCGACGACGGCCGGGCCCGCTTCCGCGGCGGGCAGCCCCGTGACCTTCTCGGCCAGGCCGGCCCGGCCCCGTCCGGCGGCGGTGGCGCGGCGTGTCCTCACGAGGTCCCGGAGCAGCGCCGGGACGTCGTCGCCTGCCTCGGACCGGGCCCGCAGGGCCGCCTGGTCCCACCGCGTGGCCACGAGCAGCGGATCGCTCATGCCGGACTCGGTGAGCGCCGCGTCGAACAGGGCGAGCCCCTGCTCTGGGGTGAGCGCGGCCACTCCTGCCCTGGCGAGCCGGCGTTCGTCGGCGGCCGTCAGCCCGGCGGCCATTCCGGCCGGGCCCGACCACATGCCCCAGGCGACGGACACGGCGGGCAGCCCTTGGTCGCGCCGGTGGCGCGCCAGGGTGTCGAGGAAGACGTTGCCGGTCGCGTAGTTCGCCTGTCCCGCGTTGCCGAGCACTCCGGCGAGCGAGGAGAACAGGACGAACCTGCGGACGGGGAGGTCCGCCGTCAGCTCGTGGAGCAGCCACGCCGCGTCGACCTTGGGGGCCAGTACCGTGGCGAGGCTCTCGGGGGTCAGCTTCTGCACCATGGCGTCGTCCAGGACGCCCGCCGCGTGGACGACGCCGACCAGGGGCCGGTCCTCGGGCAGCGAGGCGAGCAGAGCGGCCAGGGAGGAGCGGTCGGTGACATCGCAGGCGGCGATCTTCACCGTGGCTCCCGACTCCGTGAGACGCGCGGCCAGTTCGCGCGCGCCGGGGGCGTCCGCGCCGCGCCGCGAGGTCAGCACGAGGTCCCGGACGCCGAACCGCTCGACCAGGCGGGCCGCCACGAGGGCGCCGAGCCCACCCGTGCCCCCCGTCACCAGCACCGTCCCGGTGTCGAGTCCCGCGTCCCGTGCGTCGTCGCCGCTCTCCGGGGTGCGGCGCGCGATCCGCGGGACGACGAGGTTCCCTTCGGCGTCGAGGGCGAACTGCGTCTCGCCCGCGGCGACGCCGGCGGCGAGCGGCCCCCAGGCCCCGAACTCGGGCCCGAGGTCGGCGAGTACGAAGCGCCCGGGGTGCTCGGCCTGCGCGGCCCGCACCATTCCCCAGACGGGGCCCGAGGTGAGCGCGGCCCGTTCGGCGCGCACCACCAGGCGTACGTCCGCGAGGCGTTCGTCGGCCAGCCAGTCCTGCAGCGTGCGCAGTGTCCGGGCCGCGGTGCCGTGTACCCGGGCGGCCAGGGTGTCGTCCTCCCCGGCCTCGGCGGGACAGGTGAGGACCACGAAGTCGGGCCGCTCGCCCGCGTCCACGGCCGCGCCCAACGCGGCGAGCGTGCCGTAGGCGGTGAGCCCTTCGACGGGGGCTCCCAGGGCGGCCCAGCGGGCGGGCCCCTCGGCGCGGTGTGCGCCGAGCGGCGTCCACAAGAGGCTGTGGTGCCCCACGGGTCCGACGGCGCCGCCGGCCGCGGCCGCCAGCGCGGCGGCGTTCACCGCGCGCACCCTGAGTTCCTCGATGTCGAGCACCGGCTGCCCGGAGGCGTCCACGGCCCGCACGGTGAACCCGTCCGGACCGTTCGCGGCGAGGTGGACCCGGAGCAGTCCGGCCCCGGGGGCGTGCAGCCGCACTCCGCGGAAGGCGAACGGCAGCCGCAGTTCCTGCGAGCCGGCTTCGGCGATGTACGGGTGGAACGCGCTGTCCAGCAGGGCCGGGTGGAGGCTGAAGCCGTCGGCTGCGATGCCGTCGGGCAGGGCGACCTCCACGTACAGGTCGCCTTCGTGCCGCCAGGCGGCCCGCACGCCGCGGAACGCCGGGCCGTACTCGTACCCGAGTTCCGCGAGCTGTTCGTACACCCCGTCCAGGGCGATCGGGGTGGCGCCCGTCGGCGGCCACTGCGCGGACCGGCCGGCCGCACCGGGGCCGCCGCCGTCGTCGGGCCGGTCCTCGTCCCACGTACCGGAGGCGTGCCGGGTCCAGGCGGCGTCCTCGTCCTGCCCCTCGGCCCGCGAGTACACCTGTACGGAGCGGTCCGTGCCGTCCAGGACGACCTGCAGCGCCAGGGACTCACCGGCCGGCAGCACCATCGGCGACTCGAAGACCAGTTCCTCGATGCGTCTGCTCCCGCCCGGTCCCACGACTGTCGACGCGAGGTCGAACAGGGCGGTGCCCGGCACCACCACGGTCCCCGCCATGGTGTGGTCCGTCAGCCACGGCTGCAGGTGGGCGGAGATCCGGCCGGTGGCCACGACGCCGCCGTTCGCCAGATCGACGGCGACCGGCAGCATCGGGTGGCCGGTCTGCCGCTGTCCGGCTCCCGCCGCGTCCGCGGCCGGGGCGGAGGACAGCCAGAAGCGTTCGCGGTCGAAGGCGTAGGTCGGCAGGTCGACGACCGCGCCGCCCTCGGCGGCGGCCGACCAGTCGACCGTCGTCCCGGCGACGAAGGTCTCGGCGAGGCAGGCCAGCAGGCCCTCGGGCTCGGCGACACCGCGCCGGCACATGGGCGTCACGGTGGCGGGCCGGCCGTCGAGGCACTCGGCCGCCATGGCGGCGAGCACCGGCCCGGGGCCGACCTCGATGTACGAGGTGACTCCACCGGCGGCCAGCCGGTCGATCATCGGCGCGAACTGCACGGTCCCGCGCACCTGGTCCACCCAGTACTGCGGGTCGGCCCACGACCGGTCGGCGCCGAGGTCGCTCTCGTACGCCAGATGCGGTTCGGCGAAGGCCAGTTCCTTGAGCGTGAGCGCGAACTCCTCGAGCATCGGCTCCATCAGCGGCGAGTGGAAGGCGTGGCTCACCCTCAGGCGTGCCGTGCGCCGGCCCTGCTCCTTGAGCTGTGCGGCGATCGCCAGGCAGGTCTCGCTGTCGCCGGAGAGCACCAGTTGGGCGGGCCCGTTGACCGCGGCGACGGAGACCAGGTGCTCGCGTCCGGCCAGCAGCGGCGCCACCTCGTCGGGCGAGGCCGCGACGGCGACCATCGCCCCGCGCACGGACAGGCGCTGCATCAGGCGGGCGCGGGTGGTGACGAGCCGGGCGGCGGTCGCGAGGTCCCACACCCCGGCGACGTGGGCGGCGGCGATCTCGCCCACTGAGTGGCCGGCCACCCGGTCCGGGTGGATCCCGAAGGAGGTCAGCAGCCGGTAGGCGGCCACCTGGAACGCGAAGAGCGCGGGCTGCGTGTACTGCGTCTCGTCCAGCTCTCCCGAGCCGCTCCCGTCGTCCTCCCACATCACGTCCCGCAGCGGGCGGTCCAGGTGCGGGTCCAGGGCCCGGCACACCTCGTCGAACGCGGCGGCGAACACCGGGAAGGCCCGGTGGAGTTCCCGGCCCATCCCCGGTCGCTGACCGCCCTGGCCGGAGAAGAGCAGGGCGGGAGCCGTCCTGCCCCGCGCGACGCCGGAGACCGCCCCCGCGTCCGGGGCGCCGTCGAGGTGGGCGGCGAGGCCGCGCAGGAGCGCGGCGCGGTCCCCGCCGAGCACGACGGCCCGGTGCTCGAAGACCGCGCGCGTCGTGGCGAGGGAGTGGGCGACGTCCAGCGGGCGGAGTCCTGTGTCGGCCGAGACCCGTTCGCCCAGCCGCTCGGCCTGGTGGCGCAGGGCCGTGGCCGTGCGCGCGCTCAGCACCCAGGCGAGCGGGGCAGCCGTCGGGGTCCCGGTGGCCGGGGACGCGGGTGCGGTCTCCGGCGGCTCCGCCAGGATGAGGTGGGCGTTGGTGCCGCTGATGCCGAAGGAGGAGACCGCGGCCCTGCGCGTCCGCTGCCCTCTCGGCCAGTCCCGTGCCTGGGAGAGCAGTTCGACCGCGCCGGACTCCCAGTCCACCCGGGGGGAGGGTTCCTTGACGTGCAGGGTCTTCGGCAGCTTCTCGTGCCGCATGGCCATGAGCAGTTTGATGACGCCGGCGATTCCCGCGGCGGCCTGGGTGTGCCCGAGGTTGGACTTCACCGAACCCAGCAGCAGGGGCCGGTCCTGCGCACCGCGGCGTCCGTAGGTGGCCAGCAGGGCGTGCGCCTCGATCGGGTCGCCGAGCGGGGTGCCGGTGCCGTGGGCCTCCACCGCGTCGACGTCGTCCGCCTCCAGGCCGGCGTCCGCGAGGGCCTCCCGGATGACCCGTTCCTGGGACGGGCCGTTGGGCGCCGTCATGCCGTTGCTCGCGCCGTCCTGGTTGATGGCGCTGCCCTGGACGACACCGAGGATCCGGCGGCCGTTGCGCTGTGCGTCGGACAGCCGCTCCAGCAGGAGCATGCCGACGCCCTCGGCCCATACGGTGCCGTCGGCGTCCCCGGAGAAGGACTTGCACCTGCCCTCGGGCGAGAGCACCCGCTGCCGGGAGAATTCCACGAACGGGTCAGGGGCGGCCATCACGGTCGCTCCGCCGGCCAGCGCGAGGTTGCACTCGCCGCTGCGCAGGGCCTGCACCGCCAGGTGCGTGGCGACCAGGGAGGAGGAGCACGCCGTGTCCAGCGTGATCGCGGGCCCTTCGAGACCGAAGGTGTACGCGATCCGGCCCGAGCCGACGCTGTCGGTGCTGGAGACGAGCAGCGTGCCCTCCAGGTCTCCGGGCACCGCGCCGATGAAACGGTTCGAGTACGCCTCGTACATCAGGCCCGCGTACACGCCCGTGCGGCTGCCGCGCAGCACCGCGGGGTCGATGCCGGCCCGTTCGAACGTCTCCCAGGTGGTCTCCAGGAGCAGCCGGTGCTGCGGGTCGGTGGCCAGGGCGTTGCGCCGGCTCATCTGGAAGAACGTGGCGTCGAAGTCCGCGGCGTCGTGCAGGAAGCCGCCGCGGGTGAGGTAGGTCGTGCCGAGGGAGTCGGGGTCGCTGTCGAACAGCTTCTCCGCGTCCCAGCCGCGGTCGGCGGGGAAGTCGGTGATGGCGTCGGTGCCGTTCGCCACCAGCTCCCAGAGGTCTTCCGGGGTGCTGACGCCTCCGGGGTACCGGCAGGCCATGCCGATGATCGCGACGGGCTCGTGGGCGCGCGCGTCGGCGTCGGCCAGCTGACGCCGGGCGTCGGCCAGTTCACCGGTGACCCGCTTGAGATACTCGCGGAGCTTGTCCTCGCCTGCCATCTGGAACCTCTCGCCTGTCTGCTCTGCCTCAGAGCCGGTGGTCGGTGTACTCGAAGGTGTCCGCGTCCACGGGGGCGTCCCCGTGACGGCTCCCGCCCGTGTCCGCGGCGGTGCCCGCCTGTCCGGCCGGCGTCCGGAGCTCCGGCGGCCGGAGCCGGCCGAGCAGGTAGTCGGCGAGCGCGTGGACGCTCGGGTGGTCGAAGACGACGGTGGAGGGCAACCGCAGGCCGGTCTCCTCCAGCAGCATCTCCTCCAGTTCGAGGGCGGCCAGGGAGTTGACGCCGAGGTCGTTGAAGGCCCGGTCGGGGTCGACGTCGTCCACGGTGTCGTGTTCCAGGACGGTGGCCACCTGTTCCCGTACGAGGTGGACGAGGAAGTCGCGTCTGCCCCTGGCGTCGAGCACCCCGAGCCGTGCGCCGAGCGGTCCGGTCCACGCCGCGGCGGCCGGGGCGCCCTCCCCGTCCCGTGGCGGAGGGGCCGCCTCGGAGGGGGTGGGTGCGGGAGCCGGCTCCGGGTCGCGGGCCCATCCCGTTCCGTCGCCCGTGGCGAGCGGCCGGAGGGTCACCGCGTCCGCGCCGGCGATCCAGCGCCCGTCCGCGTCGTGGAGGGCCACGGCGCAGGTGCCGTCGGGCTGCCCGGTGAGCCGGGCCCGCAGGGTGGTGCCCGTCGGGCCCGATGCGGTCCGGACACCGCTCCAGCGGAACGGCATCCGCGCCACGGACCCGTGCGCCGGGGGTTCACCGCCGGACGGGGGGTTCTCCGCCCCGGCGAGGAACGCGAGCACGTGCAGGGCGTCGTCCGCCCGGGCCTGGGCGGAGGGTGTGCCGGCGTCCGGGCCCGGCGCGGGCAGCCCGATCTCGGCGTACACGCCGGTGCCGTCACGCCAGGCCGCTTCGATGCCGTGTCCCGGGCCGTCGGCCGGGAACGACGCCGGGTCGATGCGGGTCGCGCCCTGCGGGGGGCCGGCCGGGAGCACTTCGGGCTCCGGTCCGGTGTCCGGGCCGAGCAGCCCGGTCGCGTGCAGGGTCCATTCCTCCGCCCGGCCGGCCGAGGGCCGGGAGTGGACCGTGACCTCGCGCCGGCCGTCCTCGTCGGCTCCGCGCACCGTGGTCTGCACCCAGGTCGCGGGGTCGCCGTCCAGGGGCAGCGGCAGCGGTTCGGTCAGGGTCAGCTCCTCCACCCGGGACAGGCCCGCCGCCCGTGCCGCCCGCAGTGCCAGGTCCAGGACCGCCGTGCCCGGGACGAGGGTGTTCCGTCCGGCCGCGTCGCCGTGGCGTCGCAGCGCGGTGGTGGCAGTGAGCTCTCCGGTCAGGAGGTGACCGCCGGTGTCCGCGACGGGGACCACCGAGTCGATCAGCGGGTGCCGGGGCGACTGCGCCACCGCGGCGCGGGCCGGCGCGGACAGCCAGAAGCGCTTCCGGTCGAACGCGTAGGTCGGCAGCTCCACGTGCCTGGAGGCCGGACCGAGCAGGGCGCTCCAGGAGACGTCGGCGCCCCGCGCGTGGGCCGCGGCCGCCGCGGCGACGAAACGGGGTGCGTCCCCGTGGCCGCCGTACGGTACGACGCGGGCGGTCCGCGCGTCACCGTCCCGTCTGCCGAGAACCGCTTCGATGTCCGCCGCCGACCGTGGTGCCGGGGAGAGTTCGACGTACAGCGAACGGCCCGTGCCGTCGAGCGCCCCGAGCGCGCGGCCCAGCGGGTCGGGGCCTGCGGGCGGCGCGGTCCGGTCACGGCGGGTCAGGTCCTCGGGCGTGACGAGCGTTCCGGTGTCGGCCGACCAGACCTCGGTGTCGGTGGGCCGGACTGACGCCCCGTCGGGAAGCCGGCCGGTGGCGACCAGCCGTACGGCGTCGGCGAGAGTGAGGACGCCCGCCACATGGGCGGCGGCGGTCTCCGCCGCCCCTGCGGCGAGTACTGCCGAGGGTTCGATCCCGGCCGCCCGCCAGACGGCCGCGAGCGCGCACTGCACCGCGAACCACGCCGGTCCGGCGACGTCGGGGGTCTCAGGGCCGGGTGCGCCCGGCGTGCCGAGCAGTACGTCGGCCGTGGACCAGCCGGTGACGGGCGTCAGCACTGCGTCGCAGGAGCGCAGCCGGTCGGCGAACGCGGTGTCGGTGCGCAGGAGTTCGGCGGAGCTCGCCGCCCAGTCCGGGGCGCGGCCGGGAAGCACGAACACCGTCCGGGTGCCGACGGGGGCGACGCCCCGGGAGACGGCGGCGTGCGGCCGGTCCTCGGCGAGCGCGGCGAGCGCGGCACACAGTTCGTCCCTGCTGTCGGCGATCACGGTCGCCCGGTGGGCGAAGGCGGGACGGCGGGCCAGGAGCGGGCCCGTAGCCCGCAGTTCGGGCTCGGGCGCCCGGTTCGCGTGGCGGTGGAGCCGCTCGGCACCGGCGGCCAGCGACGAGGCGGTGCGGGCGGAGAGCGGCCACACCAGAGGTCCGCCGGCCGACGGGTCCGGGGCCGGCTCACCGGTGGGCGGGGCGGCTTCCAGGATCAGGTGGGCGTTGGTGCCGCTGATGCCGAAGGAGGAGACGGCGGCGCGGGCGGGCCTGCCGGCGGCGGGCCAGTCGCGGGATTCGGTGAGCAGGCGCAGTCCGCCGGCGTCCCAGTCGATCTTCGGGGTGGGGCGGTCCACATGGAGGGTCCGCGGCAGGGTGCCGTGCCGCAGGGCCAGGACCATCTTGATGACACCGGCGACCCCCGCCGCGGCCTGGGTGTGACCCAGGTTGGACTTCACCGAGCCGAGCCACACCGGCCGTTCGGGGGTGCGCCGGTGCCCGTAGACGGCTTGGAGCGCCTCCGCCTCGATCGGGTCGCCCAGCGAGGTGCCCGTCCCGTGCGCCTCGACGGCGTCGACGTCGTACGGCTCCAGCCGGGCGTCCGCGAGGGCTCCTCGTATGACGTCCTGCTGGGCCTCCCCGTTGGGGGCGGTCAGTCCGTTGCTCGCGCCGTCCTGGTTGACGGCGGCGCCCCGGATCACGGCGAGGACGGGGTGCCCGGCGCGACGCGCGTCGGAGAGGCGTTCGAGCAGCAGGACGCCGGCCCCCTCGGCGAACGCCGTGCCGTCCGCGCCGTCGGCGAAGGCCTTGGCCCGCCCGTCGGGGGCGAGCCCGTTCTGCCTGCTGAACTCCACGAGGTTGCCGGGGCCCGACATGACGGTCACGCCGCCCGCGAGTGCGAGCGAGCACTCCCCGGTGCGCAGGGAGCGCACGGCGAGCTGGACGGCGACCAGCGAGGAGGAGCACGCCGTGTCGACGGTGAGCGCGGGTCCCCGCAGACCGAAGGTGTACGCGATGCGCCCGGAGGCCACGCTCAGTCCGTTGCCGGTGAGCATGAGTCCTTCGCTGGCGCCCGCGGGTTCGTGCAGCCGTGGCCCGTACTCGGCTGCCATGGCACCGATGAAGACTCCGGTGTCCGAGCCGCGCAGCCCCTCGGGGGCGAGGCCCGCCCTCTCGACGGCCTCCCACGAGGTCTCCAGCAGCAGCCTCTGCTGGGGGTCCATGCCGCGGGCCTCCCGGGGGCTGATCCCGAAGAAGGAGGCGTCGAACGTGTCCGCCCCGCGCAGGAATCCGCCGTGCCCGGTGACGCACCGGGCGGATCCCTCCGGGCCGCCGTCGGGGAGGAGCGCGTCCAGGTCCCAGCCCCGGTCGGCGGGGAAGGGGGAGATCACGTCGGCGCCGTCCGCCAGCAACCGCCACAGGTCGTCGGGGGTCTCGACGCCGCCCGGGAAGCGGCAGCCCATGGCGACGATCGCGATCGGCTCCGAGGCGTGGTCGGCCCGGTCCGGTGCGCTGTCCGCGGCGTCGTCCCGGTCCCCGCCCGTGCCGCCGAGCCTCGAGTGCAGGTGTCCGGCGAGGGCGCGCGGGGTGGGGAAGGCGTAGACGAGCCCGGTGGGCAGTGAGAGGCCGGTCGCGGTACGGAGCCGGTTGCGCAGTTCGACCGCGCCGATCGAGTTGAGTCCCAGGTCCTTGAACGTCCGCTCCGCGTCGACGGCTTCGGCGCCGGAGTGGCCGAGCAGGGCCGCGGCGGTCGCGGTGACCAGCCGCAGGCACGCCCGCCGGGAGGTACCGGCCGGCCCGGCCACCCGGTCCGGCTCGGCGGCCGGCGCGGGAACGCCGGTTCCGGCGGCGGCCGGGCGGTCCGCGAGCGCCCCCGCGGGACCGGCTCCCAGCCAGTGCCGCCGACGCTGGAAGGCGTACGTGGGCAGGTCGGTCAGGCGCGCGCCGGGCACGTCGCAGCGGGTGCGCCAGTCGACGTCCGCGCCCTGCACGAAGGCTTCGGCGAGGCTGCGGAGCACCCGCTGCTCCCCGCCCTCGTCCCGGCGCAGGGTGCCGACCGCGGCGACCTCGCGGCCGGTCTCCTCGGCCGTCTCCTCGATGGCGGGCACCAGCACCGGGTGGGGGCTGCACTCGACGAACAGCCGGGTGTCCAGGTCCAGGGCGTGACGCGTCGCGTCGGCGAACCGGACGGGGTGCCGCAGGCTGCGGAACCAGTAGTCCGCGTCGAGTCCCGCGGTGTCCATCGGCTCACCGGTGAGGGTGGACACGAAGAGCGTGGGCACGGACCGGGGCGCGACCGGGGCCAGGAGGGAGAGCAGTTCGTCACGGATCGCGTCGACGGCGGCGGAGTGCGAGGCGTAGACGACGGGGATGGTCCTCACCCGGCAGCCGTCCGCCTCCAGGAGGCCCCGGAGCAGGTCCAGCCGGTCCGTGGCGCCGGAGACGACGATCGAGCCCGGCCCGTTGACCGCCGCGACCGTCACGCCGTCCACGGAGCGCAGCGTCCGCTCGACCGCGGCCTCGGACGCGCCGCGGACCGACATCATGCCGCCGCCCCGGAGGGCGTTCAGGGCACGGCTGCGCAGGGCGACGACGCGGGCGCCGTCCTCCAGACGGAGCGCGCCGGTCACCGTCGCCGCGGCGATCTCGCCCTGCGAGTGGCCGATGACGAGGTCGGGGGTGACCCCGGCGTGACGCCACACCTCGGCCAGCGAGACCATCACCGCCCACAGGGACGTCTGCGTGACGTCGTTGCGGCCCGGGTCGGGCGCCCCGGGCGTTTCACGGAGCACGTCGAGCAGCGCGAAGTCGGTGAACGGCCGCAGTGCGTCGGCGCATTCGGCGATCCGGTCCGCGAACACCGCGGACTCGTCCATGAGCCGCCGCGCCATGCCCTGCCACTGCGAGCCCTGGCCGGGGAAGACGAAGGCGGTCGGGCCGCCCGCGCCTGCCCGGCCGGTCACGACGGATGCCGCGGGCTCCTGGGAGTGCAGCGCCCGTGCCGCCGCCGTCAGTTCGTCGCGGCCGGAGCCGAGCAGTACCGCCCGGTGCTCGAAGCGGGTCCGGGTGCGGACCAGGGAGAGCGCCACGTCCGCGGGTTCGGCCGACGGGTGCGCGGCGAGGTGCCCGGCCAGGTCCTCCGCCCGGGCCCGCAGCGCGTCGGGGGTCCGGGCGGTCAGCACCCAGGGGGCGCCGGCCGCCGGGGGCACGGGGCGCGGGGCGGCGTCCCGGGGCGGGGCCTCGGCGAGGACGAGGTGGCAGTTGGAGCCGCCCATCCCCCAGGAACTGACCCCGGCCACCAGGCGCTTGTCGGGACGCGGCCAGTCACGCGAGGACGTCACGACCCGCAGCCCAAGGGCGTCCAGGGGGATGTCCGGGGGCGGGGCGGTGAAGTGGAGGCTGGGAGGCAGCTGCCGGTGGACCAGGCCGAGAATCACCTTGAGCAGTCCGGCGACGCCGGCCGCGCCTTCGAGGTGCCCGATGTTGGTCTTGACCGAACCCACCAGCAGCGGGGCGTCCCGCGGGCGGTCCGCGCCGAGCGCGGCGCCGAGCGCCGCCGCCTCGACCGGGTCGCCGACCCGGGTGCCGGTGCCGTGCAGTTCCACGTACTGCACGTCGGCCGGCGCGACCCCGGCGTGCCGGGCCGCCTGCCGGACGACGTCCTCCTGGGCCTGTGCGCGGGGGACGGTGAGGCCGTCACCGCCTCCGTCGTTGTTGACCGCGCCGCCGAGGATCAGGCAGTGCACCTCGTCGCCGTCGGCGAGGGCCGCGGAGAGCGTCTTGAGGACGACCAGCGCACCGCCCTCGCCCCGGACGTACCCGTTGGCGCGGTGGTCGAAGGTGTGGCAGCGGCCGTCCGGGGAGAGGCCTCCGAAGCCGGCGATCATGTCGCTGGTCTCCGGTACGAGGTTCAGGTTGACGCCGCCGGCGAGCGCTGTCCGCGCGTCTCCCCGGCGGAGGCTCTCGCAGGCCAGCTGGACCGCGAGGAGCGAGGAGGACTGGCCGGAGTCGACGGTCAGGCTCGGTCCGCGCAGACCGAGCGCGTACGACACCCGGTTGGCGATCATGCCGCGGTGCACGCCCGTCAGGGTGTGCGGACCGACGGCGCCGGTGCCGAGCCGGTCGTGCAGCAGTGCGTAGTCCCCGGTGATGGCGCCGACGAAGACGCCGGTCGGCGTGGCCTCCAGCGTGCTCGGGTCGATGCGCGCCTGTTCCACGGCTTCCCAGGCCAGCTCCAGCGTCAGGCGCTGCTGCGGGTCCGTCGCGGCGGCTTCGAGGGGGGAGATCCCGAAGAAGTCCGCGTCGAAGCGGTCGATGTCCGGCAGGAAGCCGCCCCTGGCGGGGTGGTCGCCCTGGCCGCTGCCGGACCGGTCGGGCCATCGCCCGGCGGGTACCTCGGTCACCGCGTCGGTTCCCGACCGGAGCAGGTCCCAGAACGAGACGGGGTCGGCGGCGCCCGGCAGTCGGCAGGACATGCCGATGACGGCGACGGGTTCCTGGACCGGGAGTTCAGCCTCGGGAGACATAGGACTCCCCCACACGCTCGTTCTTGACCTTGACCACGTGAAGTTCCGCTCGTCTGGGTGACACGGGAATCCGGTTCACGCCCTGGAGAATCGAGTTACCGTTCGAATGAGGAACAGAAAAGCGTGGTCAGTCTTGAACGGGCCCCTCACCCGGTCAACGGCCGTACCGGTGGCCACAATCGGTGGCCGGAAGTGGCCGCCGGGCCCCTCTGGACTCCACGGCGGGCCCCGCACAGGCTCGGTTCCCGATCGGTGTGGTGTGCGCCCCGGGCCCGCCCTCCGGCACGTCGCCCCTGTCCCGCGTGTGCCGTTCTCCGGTCAACCCCGCCCGCAGGCACCGACCACGAAGGACCAGACCATGCAGCCCAGCAAACCCCGCGTCGCCGTCGTCGGCGCCGGAGTGGCCGGAATCTCCGCCGCCTACGCCCTTCGCGAGCGGGCCCGGATCACGCTCTTCGAGGCGAACGACCGCCTCGGCGGTCACGCCAACACGGTCGAGGTCCAGGACGACGGCCGGACGCTCGGCATCGATTCGGGATTCGCCGTGTTCAACCCCCGCGACTACCCGAACCTCTGCGCGTTCCTCGAGGAACTCGGCGTCGAAGCGGTCGTGCACCGCGGCGCGTTCAACTTCTACGACCAGGACACCGGCCTGGTCTACGGAACCGCCGAACTGGGCCTCGAGGAGGAGGAAGTGGCGGCCCGCTTCTCCCCGGAGTTCCTGAACATCTGGCGCGAGGCCAGGCGCTTCCGCGCCGAGGGCCGGCGGGACTACTACCGCAGGCGTTCCGACGTCCCGCTGGGCGAGTACCTGGACCGCGGCGGATACAGCCAGGAGTTCCGCCACTCGTACATGATCCTGCTGATCTCCGCCGTCTGGTCGGTGCCGGCCGAGCTGGTCTGGGAGATGCCCGCCCGGACCACGATCGGCTTCTTCGTGAGCCACGGGGAGGAGGGGCTGGGCGGCGGTCACGTCGACTGGCGCACCGTCAGCGGCGGTTCGATCTCCTACGTCCGCAAGGCGGTGGCCGCCATCGGCCCCGAGCTCCGCACCGGCGAGCCGGTGACCGGGATCCGGCAGGAGAGCGACCACGTCGTGGTGACCACCGACCAGGGATCGGAGCGATTCGACTACGTCGTGGTGGGTACCCACGCCGACGAGGCCCTCGCGATGATCACCAACCCGAGCGAGCGCCAGAAGCACGTCCTGGCCGCGGTCCGCTACAACGCCTCGCCCATCGTCGTGCACACCGACGCGTCCCTGCTGCCGCCCGAGCGGTCCCGCTGGGAGGCGTGGAACTACGGCAAGGTCACGGTCGACGGCGCCGCCCGCACGTACGTCACCTACTACTCGAACATGCTGCACGACTTCACGTCCGAGAAGGACTACTTCGTCACGCTCGACTACCCGGCCGACATCGACCCGGCCTCGGTGATCGCGGAGTTCCGCTACACGCACCCGATCATCGACAACAGCGTGTGGGAGGTCCAGAAGGACATCTACCGGCTCAACGAGGGCACCCGGCTGAAGCTCTGCGGCTCCTACTTCCACGTCAAGGAGACCGAGCTGGACAAGCTCGGCTTCCACGAGTCGGGGCACGTCTCCGGCAAGGAGGCCGCGGCGCAGCTCCTCCGGGAGCTGTGATCCGGTGGCAGCGGCCGACCGCGCGCTTCCCGGCCCCGAGTTCGACCTGATCCTCTGGGGAGCGACCGGGCACGCGGGCCGCTTCGCCGCCGAGGCACTCGCGAGCAGACCCGGACTCCGCTGGGCGATCGGCGGCCGCGACGAAGCTGCGCTGCACGCGCTCCGCGAGGAGCTGGGCGCGCCGGCCGGGAACGCGGTGATCGTCGCCGACGCGCGGGACACCGCCGCGATGCGCGCGCTGGCCGGGCGGGCCGGAGTCGTCCTCAGCGCCGTCGGACCGTACCGGCTGTACGGCTCCCCGCTCGTCGAGGCGTGCGCGATGACCGGCACCGACTATGTGGACCTGAACGGCGAACCGCTGTGGATGCGCCGCATGATCGACCGGTTCCAGGAGCAGGCGCGGCTCAGCGGTGCGCGGATCGTCTTCTCGTGCGGTTTCGACTCCCTGCCGATGGAGACGGGCGTGCAGGTGCTCCAGGACGCGGCCCTGCGCAGATGGGGCGTGCCGCTGCCGCGGGTCGACTGCCGCATCGAGTTCATCCGCTCCGAGGGCTTCTCGCCGGGGACGGTGGCCTCGCTCCGTGACTCCGCGGCGGCCGCCGCGGCCTCCGGACAGCCGGACGCGGAAGGCCCTTTCCTGCTGGCCCCCGGTTTCCGCGGCCCGGCGCACACGCCCGCCGTGCGCCCCCGCTTCGACGGGGAGCTGGAGCTCTGGACAGCGCCCTGGGCCATGGCGGGGGTGAACACCCGTGTCCTGCACCGCTCCAACGCCCTGCGGGACCACGCGTGGGGTACGGACTTCGTGTACGACGAGACGGTGATCGCCGGCCCCGGACCGGACGGACGGGCGGCCGCGCGGTCCCTCGCCCGTGCTCTGGGCGGCACGGCGGACGGCGTCGGCACCGTCACCGCCGGCGCCGACCGCAACCACCCGGAGGCCGCGTACCGGCTGTCGCTCACCGGGCACGCCGGCGACCGCCGTCTGTACGCGACGGTCGCCGGCACCGGGGACCCCGGATACCGGTCCGCGGCCCGGATGGCGGTCGGCGTGGCGGACTGCCTCGTGGACGGCCGCCCCGGCCCGAACGGCGGCATGTGGACGCCGGGCGCGCTGCTCGGTGACGCCCTGACGGAACGCCTCGTCGCGGCGGCGGACATGACCTTCACGGTCTCCCCGCCCGGCGCGGACGGCACCTGGCACAGGTCCGGCCGCCCCGGCGGCACGACCGACGCCGCGCGCTGACATCCCGTACGCCCCGTACGCCCGGCAGGCCGTGACTCTGCCGGGCGTACGGGAGGGTCTAGGCGTTCTGGGCTGCCCGTTCGGTCAGCGCGCGCCGGTCGATCTTCCCGTTGCCGTTCAGGGGCAGCGCCTCGACCCGTTCGATACGGCGCGGGATCAGCGCCTTCGGCAGGATGCCCACCAGTTGCTCGCGGAGCGGCGCCGGATCGCCGCCACCGGTCACATAGGCCAGCAGCACGCCGTCGACGGCCAGGACGACCGCCCCGTCCACGCCCGTGCAGCGGCGCAACGCGTACTCGACCTCGCGGAGTTCGATCCGTACACCGCCGATGTTGACCTGCTGGTCGTCGCGGCGCAGGTAGCAGAACTCGCCGTCCGGCAGTCGGCGGACCACGTCGCCGGTGCGGTACCAGCGCTCGCCGTCGACGTGGAGGAAGCGTCCTTCGTCGTCCGCCGGGTCCAGGTATCCGCCGAGCATCTGCGGTCCGCTCACGCACAGTTCCCCGGTCTCCGGCGGGCCGCCGTCCGGTGCGAACAGGACGTGGCGCAGCCCGGCATGGAGACGTCCGATCGGGACGATGCCGTTCACGGCCGCGGCCCGGGACGCGGCCGGGTCCCAGGTGTGCGTGGCACAGGACACCGTGAGCTCCGTCGGGCCGTACAGGTTGTGCAGCGCCGAGAGGTCGGCGGCCTCCAGCCATGCCTCGGCGTCGTCCACCATGAGGGGCTCACCGCAGAAGAGACTGCGGCGCAGGGTGGGCAGCGCACCGCCCTTGAGGCTCCCCGTCCGGCGGGCGGTCGCGATGACGCTGGGGGCCGAGAACCAGACGGTGAGGCGGTGCCGGGTGATGAAGTCGGCCAGCCGGACGTAGGCGCCCGCGGGGACCGCCACCAGGGTTCCGCCGCACCCCCACGCCGCGAACATGTCGAACAGGGCGAGATCGAACGTCAGGCTGTTGGCCTGCGAGAAGACGTCGTCGGCGGTGAAGCCGAACTGCTCGTGGACGACCGACAGATAGTGCCCGATGTTCGCGTGCGAGATGGGGACGCCCTTGGGCCGCCCCGTCGAGCCGGACGTGAACATGATGTAGGCGGGCCGGTCGGCGACGGCGGGCGGCGGCCCGGCGACCGGGGACGCAGCCCCGGTCGCCGCTTCCACGACGGCGATTCCGTCGAGTACCTCGGCGAGTTCATCCAGCCGCTCCGCTCCGGCGTCGTCCACGACGAGGGCGGTGACGGCGGCCGCGGAGATCATGGCGCGGAGCCGCTCCGCCGGGAAGTCGGGCTGGAGCGGCACCACGGCCGCGCCCGCGTAGAGGCCGGCCAGGAACCCCGAGTAGGCCTGTTCGCTGTGGTGGGCGAGCACGCCGACGCGCGTCGTGCCCGGGCTGCGGTCGAGCAGCTCCCCGGCCACGGTCCGGGCGCTCAGGTCGAGTTCGCGGTACGTGCGCACGGCGCGGCCGACCCGCAGCGCCACTCCGTCGGGGGACAGCGCCAGGCCGCGCAGGAACCAGCCCAGCAGCCCCGCACCCTCCCCGTCCCGCGGCACGGTCTCATCGGGTTTCGTCATCGCCCTCTCCGTTTCCTCTTCCTCGAAGCCGCGCTCCCTGGGGGGCTTCCGGCCGGACATCATGCGGACGTTCCTCGCCCGTACGACGCCCCTGCCTCCGTGCCGTCGGGCCACAGGTGCACGACGGGCGGGCAGGGGGCGGCGCCGCGCACCGCGACGGAGCCGAGCCGGCCGTCCGGCACGGGGACGTCGTACACGGTGGCGGGCCCGGCGAACCCGCTGACCCGGATGCCGTCGGCCCGGTCCCGGCCGGTTTCCCGGAGCTGCCCGACCGGTACGTGCAGTCCTTGGGCCAGGCGGCCTCCGGCGGCTTTGACGTACGCCTCCTTGCGCGTCCAGAGGCGGACGTAACGCCGTACCCGTTCGTCCTCGGTCAGTCCGGGCTCGCACACCCACGCCCGCTCCTCCACCGGGTAGAACCGCTCGGCGAGCCGGGCCGCGGGCAGGTCGCTGCGGGGCTGCTCCACGTCGACGCCCACCGCCCGGTGGCGGGCGACGGCCAGGAGCGCCAGCTCGCCGGAGTGCGACACGTTGAAGGTCAGTCCGCCCGGCGCCCCGACGAGCTCCGGTTTCCCGTGGATTCCCGCCCGCAGTCGCAACCCGCCGGGCGGCAGGCCCGTGTACGCGGCGAGGATCAGCCGGACGGCGCCCCTGGTCCGCACGAACCGGCGGCGCGTGCCGGGATCCGTCAGCAGGTCGGCGCGGTCACGGTCGGCGCGGTCCAGCCGGTACTCCGGCGCCCGGTCCGTCCGGTGGAGGGGGTGGTCCAACGGAATGTGCCAGACGTGCACGGCGTCCGGGCCCGGCGCCGGCGGGACGGGCGTGTGCGCGGCGGCCCCTGGGCCGACGGTGTCCCGGAGCTCCACTGAGGCCCGGGGAAAGGCGGGCGGACTCATCGGCGGGCCTTCGGCGTCGCGAGCGCGCACACATAGCCGAGGTCCGGGTCGAACGCGGCCACGACGACGGCCCCCGCCCCGTGTCCGGGGCCCGGGGTCCGGCCGGCATCCGCTGCGGTCAGCTCGTGCAGCACCGACCAGACGGAGGTGCACACCCGGCCCACGACGTCCCCGTCCACCCGTTCGTCGACGGCCGCGGAGACGGCCGGGGAGACGAGCCGGTCGCCCGCGACGAGGGTGACGGGCCCGCCGAAGCGGGCCCTCACCTCGGCCAGATGAGCCGTCAGCACCTCCTGGGCCGCGGCGGCCGACGGGACGGCGGCCTGGCACAGGAGAAGGCCGTCCGAGGGGTCGGCGGGTTCGAGGAGAAGGCCGACCGCGGTGTCCCGGTCGGCCGTCGGCGTTCCGGGAGGCACGGCCCACGGCAGGACTCCGGGATCGAGGACGAGCACCAGGCCCCGTTCGCCGTCGGCCCGTCCCAGGTACTCGGCCATGAGCCGGACGGCGGAGAACGGCACGGTGGTCCCCTGGTCCGAGAGCGAGAACACCAGCGGATCGCCGTGTGCCACGTAGGCCAGGTGGCAGGCCGCGGAGAGGTGCGCGTCGCAGTCCGGGGCGGCGTGCGCCAACAGGATGTGCCCGATCCTGCCCGCCGGCCCGGCTCCGCCCGCCGGTCCCGGCCCGCTGCCCAGTGCTTCGGCGTCGCGCAGCAGCGGGAGCGCCATGTCCGTGAGCGAGGTGGCGCGCCGGCCGGCGAGCAGGTCCCGGTCGTACGTCACTCCGTAGCCCGCCGCCACCGCGCCGAGATAGGTGTGGGCTTCCGGACCGTAGTCCCGCTCGGTGCCACGGAACTCCCGGTCGGACGTGGCCACGAGGCGCACGGGCAGGCTGCGGGTCCGGGTGCCGGCCCGCACCGCGGCGATGGCGGGGGGACCCGCGCGGTACACGAGGCGCCTACCGGTCGGCCTGGGCGGACAGTGTGTCGGCCAGCGACCTGACGCTGGCGAAGTGTTCCTGGTCCAGGAAGTCCACTTCGAGCTCGATGCCGAGCTCGTTCTCCAGCTCGATGACGAGTTCCAGCGTGCCGGTGGAGTCCAGGCCCAGGTCCTCGAAGAGCCGGGTGTCCGCGCTGATTTCGTGGACGTCGCGCAGCAGGACGCGGGCCAGGACCGTGGAGACGCTGGTGATCATGGCCTCGTTCGCGAGGGCGGGTCCGGTGTCGGATGCGCTCATGGAGCAGGTTCCCTTCGGTTCCGGGCCGCGACGGGCGGCCTCGGCGGACGGTGAGTCGGCGCCGGGACGGTGCTAGTGGCGGAAGACCATGGCGGAGAAGGTGGCCCCCAGTCCCACCGCGGCCATCAGGTACAGATCGCCCTCCTTGAGCCGCCCGAGCTCCCGCGCCGTCCCGTACGCGATGAACGGGTCGGCGCAGAAGCAGTGGCCGAGGACGGGCAGGTTGTCGAGCAGCAGCCGGTCGACGGGGTAGCCGAGCTTCCGGCACAGGCGCGTCCACGACGTCCTGTTCACGTTCTGCGGCAGGAGGAGCGCGACGTCGGCGAGCGCGACACCGGCCGTCCCGACGGCGGCGAGGACGACCTCGGCGAACGCGTCCTGGTAGAGGCTCCGGTACTCGGCGGTGAGCTCGGGGCCCAGGTGCTGCCCGGCGCTGAACTGGCCGTGCGTGCGGGTCGCGTACCCCAGCATCCGGTCGCGGCCGCCGCCGGCCCGTACCAGCACGGCCGCGGCTCCCTCCCCCATGAACGCGACGTCCGGCATGATCTGCGCGCTGGCGGTGAACGCCTTCTCGCCCGTGAGGACCAGGGCCAGCGCGTCGGGGTCGCCGTCCGAGGCCAGCAGCCGGCCGGCCGTCTCCAGGGCGAGGAGGCCCGAGGCGCAGGCGTGCTGGGTGACGGCGAAGGCCACGGCGTGGTCGAGGCCGAGGGCGTCCCGCACCTCGTGGAGCGGGTTGGCCGGATGGGGGGCGACGAGTTGCAGGGTCCGGGCGTGGATCAGGTAGCGCACCCTGCCGCGTTCGCTCCGCGCGAGCACCTTGTCGGCCGCGCCGACGAGCAGGTCGGTGAGTGAGGCTCCGGGGTCGTAGCAGACGGTCTCGAAACCGTAGAACCGTCGGTAGACGCGCATCTGGCCGGCGTCCACGCCGAGGCGGGGTCCGAGTTCCGAGACGGGCACCCGCTGGGGCGGCAGGTAGGCGGAGACGGCCTCGATCGCGGTCACCGGCCGGCCACGCGCCCGGCCGGGGCCGCGTCCGCCGGGCCGCTGGCCCCTGGGCGGCCGGCGGCGGCTGCGGGCCGGGGGGTCAGCCGGCCGGCGACGGCCGCCAGCGGCGTCGCGCCGCAGAGGTCGTCGAAGGAGACTCCGTCCCAGCCGGCGGCGCGCAGCTCCCCGAGCAGCCGGGGGATGCGCAGTACCCGTCCGCCGGCCGTCACATAGCTCTCCGAAGCGGCGGGCGCAGTCAGCCCGTTGACCCGTGCCACCAGGTCGAGGAGCAGTCGCGTCGCTGCCTGCCCACCCGTGGGTCCACCGGCCGGTGAACCCACGGCCGGCGGCGACGGGACGGCGATCCGGAACACGTCGGGGCACCGCACCCCGGGACGCGTCAGCAGCGCGGCGAGCACATGGGCGCGCAGTGCGGCGGGCGGGACCGGCTCGTGGGCCGTGATCTCGGCGACGAGTCCGCCGCCGGCACCGCTCCCGGACTCCGCTGCCGGTACGACCCGTGCGGAGCGCACGGCGGGATGGCCGGTGAGCACCGCTTCGGTCTCCGCACAGTCGGCGAGGTCCTGGCCGACGCGCACGAGGCGCCGGGAAGCGGCCGGTGCGAAGGCCGCCCGCCGTGCGACGTCCGTGACCCGGACGTCCGCCGAAGGGTCCCGCTGGGTCTCCAGGAGCCACGCGTAGCCCTCGATGAAGCGCCGTACGGCGTCCCTGTCCATGACCGCGTCGAGAGCGCGCAGGGTGAGCGTGGTGCCGTCCTGCCACTCCTGGCAGCGGAGGTAGGTGTCGGTGCCGGACCCCGACCAGGCCACCGGTTGTGGGTTCCAGGCGAAGCGGGCGCGGTTCACCCCGCAGGAACGGGAGTGGTCGGTGAGGAAGTTCACCTCGGACGCGGGGGTCAGGGAGCCTGCCCGGACGAGCTGGCCGCGCCGGAAGCTCTCCCGGGCGGACGCCTCGACGATCTCGTCGTACGGGACGTAGCCGTGCGGCCGTGACGCCTCGATCGCTTCGGACACCCGCTGCAGCAGTTCGCCGAAGGCCGGGTCGCCCGACACGTCCACCCGGAGCGGCGACGGGCTGAACATGCAGGTGAGCAGGGACGGATGCCCGCTCGGCTCACGCTGGCTGACGAAGCGCTGGACGGCCACGACCGGCTCGTCGCAGTAGGCGGCCATGAGCATGGTGTAGGCGGCGAGGTGCACCTCGGACGACCAGACGTGGTGGCGTCGCACGAGGTCCCGGACCGCGTCGGAGATCGCGGGGGAGGTCAGGGAGGCGCTCCAGGAGGCCGTCACTCCGGGGGTCCGGGTACGCCGGCGCGCGAACATGTCGGCGGGCAGCTGCCGCAGTTCGCTCTCCCAGTGTTCGAGGGACGCCGCGCGCGCCGCCGCCGGACGTCCGGACTCCCGCGCCGCCAGGTCCACCGGCTGGTGGGACACCGGAGGCAGCGCGGCGGGGCGGCCCGTCACGGCCGCGGTGAGCGTCTCCTCGAACTCGGACCGGAACAGCTCCAGGCTGCGGTTGTCGAAGGCGACATGGCTGAACGCGGTGACCAGTGTCCGGGGCTCTCCGCCGACGGTGAGCAGACACACCCGGAAGGGGCGTTCGTGCGCCATGTCGAAATCCGGGACCGTGAGTTCCGCGACGGCCTGCGCGGGGGTGACCGAGCCGTCCTGCTCGGTCGTCACGATGCGCAGCTCGACCGGGGCGGGCGGCAGCACCCTCTGCAGCGGCCCCGGCGCCGCCCCGGCGTCGTACACGGTGCGCATGCCCTCGTGGCGCCGTACCAGGTAGTTCAGGACTTTCCGGACCCCGGCCAGCGAGACGCCGGGCGGCAGCGGGTGGTGCGAGACGATGTGGGTGTCGTGCCGGGAGGCCGGGGACATCCGGTGATACCTCAGCCACATGTACCGCTGGGCCCAGCCGAGTTCCGCACTCTTCACTGCGGGCACTTGTCTCACGCCTCCGTCACAGCGCCGTCGCCGGGCGTCCCCGGCCGATGTCCCCTGATTTTGGCGATCCCCGTACCCGAGCGGCAGGGCACGGCGATGGCCGTTAGGGGCGTCCGGAACCGGCCACCGCCGCGCCGTGTCCCCGCGGGACGCCCGCCTCGACAGTGGTTTCCGGCGCCGGTCAAGTGTCGGCGCGGACCGCCCTGCGGCCACCGGCCGCGGCGCCCGCCGCGTGCTTCGGGCCCAGGACTCTGAACCACCGGGAAGGTGTGGCATGCGGGAACTCGACGCCGAGCGGCGAGCTGTACGGGACATGTGCCGGGAGGCCGCCGCGGAGCTGCGCACGCGCGGCGCGGCCGTGGACGCGAACCCCCTGGAGCTGGCGGACCACCTCGATGTGCCCGTCCTGCGGATGGCACGTCTCGCCAGTACGCCGAAGGCCTACCGCGGTTCCTCGACGGCGGCCGGCGTGACACCGTCCGAGGGATGCCTCTCACGGGCCGTCGCGAGCCTGGAGCTGTCCCGGGGGGACGCCGGACTGGTCGTGGGGAACACCGGGCCCGCACTGGCTGGCCTGGTGGTCGAGGCACTGGGCAGCGACGCGCAGCGCGAGGTCTTCTACCGGGCCCTGGAGGACGGCAGGACCTGGTCGTTCTGCGCCGTGTCGGAGCCTCGTCACGGCAGCGACGCCACGGCCCTGGAGACCGGGCTCCTGCCGGACCCGGACGGCGGGGGCCACCGCCTGCACGGGAGCAAGAGGTACATCACGAACGGCTCGCGGGGCGCGGTCGGCGTCGTGCTGGCCCGCACCGGCCCGTCGCCGCTGTCCATCCGCGCCGTGCTGGTCCGCTGCCCGGCTCCGGGGTTCACCGCACGGCCCCTGGACATGGTCGGGCTACGGGCCGCCGAATTCAGCGAACTGTCCCTGGACGGGATGCGCGTCGCTCCCGAGATGCTGCTCGGCGGTCACCTCCGTGCTTCCCGCAGGGGTGTCTGGGGCCTCAGCCGCGCGTTCAACCAGACCCGGCTCCAGGTCGCCGCGATGGCGCTGGGGGTCGCGTTCGCGGCCTACGACTACGCGCGCGAGCACCGCCCGGGGCACGAGGGGCACGAACTGCTCGGCGAGCGGCTGGATGCCGCACGGTCGCTGCTCTACGACGCGGCGGCGGAGGCCGACCATGCCCCGGACGCGCTGCGGGCGCCGTCCATGGCGAAGCTGCACGCGACGGATCTGGCGGTCCGGACCGTCCGCCGGGTGGCGGACGTGCTCGGTCCCGGCTCGTTGCTGACGCACCCGCTGCTGGAGAAGTGGTCGCGGGACGTGTGCGCGTTCGAGTTCATGGACGGCACCAGCAACATCCTGCGCCTCCACATCGCGGCCACCGCCGCCCCGGCCGGGGTCTGATTCCGCTCGGCCCGCGGGGAGAACCGGCCCTCCCGCCCGGGTACGGTGCCGGCCGGCTCCGTACCCGGGCGGCGGGTCTCACCGGGCCGGGGACTGCCCGCCCTCCCTCTCGATCAGCTCCGCGAGTTCCCGGACCGTCGGGTAGGCCAGCAGGGCAGGCACCGGGAGCTGGATCGCCAGGGCCGCGCTCATCCGGGTCGCCACCTGGATCGCGATCAGTGAGTGACCGCCGAGTTCGAAGAAGTTGTCGTTCCTGCCGACCCGGTCGAGCCGCAGGGTCGCCGACCAGACGTCGGCGAGCGTGGTCTCCAGTTCCGATTCGGGCGCGGCGTACGACGTGGCGAGCTCCGGCCTCGGGTGCCGCTCCCCGTCGTCCGCCACCGGGGTCCCCTCGTCCGGCCCCCCGGTGACCCACTGGCGCAGCCGGGGCTCCAACGGCCCGGTGGAGACCACGATCTGGGCGTGCCGGCTCCCCGCCGCCAGGATCCGCTCGAATACCTCCGCCCCCTCCCCGGGGGACATCCCGTACGTACCGGGGGCTCCGGGCTGCCCGGTCCCGCGCTCCGCCGACCAGGTGTCCCAGTCGACGGTGGTCCAGCGGCCCTCGCCGGCCAGCCGGGCCGCTCGCGCGTAGGCGTCGAGGGCGGCGTTCGCCGCCGCGTACGGGCCGAAGGTGATCCCGCCGAGCACGGCTGCGATCGACGACAGGGTGATGCGGCGGTCGGCGGCCTGCTCCCCCAGCACGGACTGGAGCACGTGGAATCCGTGGACCTTGGCGCGGAAGTGGGCGTCGCAGACGGACCGGTCGGACGTGCTCGACAGCCCGAAGAAGGCCGGGTCCTGCGCGCCGCTGCCGTGCACGACCACGTCGATCCCGCCGAAGCGGGCGACCGCGGTGCGCACCACCTCGCGCATCCGGTCCTCGTCGGTCACGTCCGCCGCCATCACCAGGACCTCGGCGCCCTGTTCCTCCAGGTCGAGGACGGCACGGATCTGCCGGGCTGTCCGGCCGGACGCGTCTGCTGCCAGGTGCTCCTGCCACCGCTCGCGCGGGGGCAGACCGCCGCGGCCGGTGAGCACCAGCCGGCACCCGTGGGCGGCCGTCAGGTGGCGGGCCAGGGTCAGGCCGACGGCACCGAGGCCGCCGGTGATGAGTACGGTCTCCTCCGGCCCGACGAGCGGCCGTTCGGCCTCGGGGGCGGGCAGCGGGCACGGTTCGTAGTGCCGGCCCCAGGCCTCGCCGCCGCGGACGGCCACCGGGCCCTCGTGCGGTCCCACGACCGAGGCGAGGACCTGTTCGATGTCAGCGGGTCCCGCGTCGCGGTCCAGGTCGACGTGCCGGCAGGAGAGGCCCTGGTTCTCCTGGGCCAGGCTGGGCGCGAGCGCGGCGAGCGACGCGTGTTCCGGATGCACCAGGTCGGCGCCCACGACACCGGTGGCACCGGAGGTGAGCAGCACGAGGTCCGCCGGGCCGGGCAGCGGGTTCTCCGCCAGCGCGCGGACCAGGGCGAGCGCCGAGTGGAAGCCGCGGTCCTGCTCCGCCTCGAAGTGGGCGGTGCCCCGGCCGTCGGCGGCGGCCAGGCTGTACCCGTGGACGAGGGTGCGAGGGGCCACCATGTGGGCCCGCAGCACCTCCGCCAGGTCGCCCGGGTGGCCGGGCCGGGCGGTGAAGTCCCCGTTGTCCTCCTCGGCGAAGCCGTCGCCCGGACGCACGGCGACGACGTCGGCCCCCGCCCGGACGAGCCGCTCCACGAGGCGTTCGCCCCTCTCCTCCGCCACGCACAGCAGCCACGGCCCCGCGGCCCGCAGCGCTGCGTCCGGTTCGGTGTCGCCGCCCACCTGGCGCTGCCGCCACACCGGCCGGTACGTCCAGCGCGCCGTGTCGTCGACGCGCCCCTCCGCGTCCTGCTGCCCGGACGACGGGTTCACCCAGTACCGCCGGCGCCGGAAGGGGTAGGCCGGCAGTTCCACTCTCCTGCCGCGGCCCCGGTGCAGTGCGGGCCAGTCGATGACGGCGCCCGCCTCCCACAGAGCGGCGACGACCGCGAGGGCGAACTCCTCTGCGGGCCGGGCGGCCGGACCGGCCGTCAGGTCCGCGGAAGCGGCCCCGGCGGCGTCGCCCCCCGCCGTGAACTCCACCCGGCCGCCGAGCCGGGTGACCGTCTCGTCGAGGGCGGCCAGGGCCGCGGCGCGGTCCGTCGCCGCGGGCGGGCGGGAGTCCGTGACCGGAGGGAGCAGCCCGCTGACGGCGAGGGCGAGCCGGGACCACCAGGGTTCCGGCACATCGTCGGGTACGGCTATGCGCAGCCGGGGATCACGGCTCCGGACGGAGCCGTCGATCCAGCGTCCGGGGTCCCCCAGCGCGGCGACCGCGTCGGCGTGGTCGCGGCAGATCAGCGCCCGGCGGAGCGCGAGGTGGCCCCGGGAGACCTGGAGGGTGAAGGCCACGTCGGCCAGGTCCTCTTCGGGGTGGTCCGCGATGTGCTGCCGCAGGCGGTCGGTGAGCGCGTCGAGCGCGTCCGGCGAGGCCGCCGAGAAGGTCAGCAGGTGGGGTCCCGGGGACGCGGGCCGGTCCTCGCGGGCGGGCGCCTGCTCCAGCACCACATGGGCGTTGGTGCCGCCGAGGCCGAAGGAGCTGACCCCGGCGCGGCGCGGCGCGGGCCCTTCGGGCCAGGGGCGGTTCTCGGGCAGGACGGTGAAGCGGTTCCCGGCTGCGGCCAGGGCCGGGTTGGGTGTCCGGTAGCCGGGGGTGCCCGGAAGGACTCCCTCGCGCAGGCTGAGCGCCGCGCGCATGAGTCCCGCGACGCCGGCCGCCCGGTCCAGGTGCCCCACGCTCGGCTTCAGGGAACCCAGCACGCAGGTGGCGTCGGTGTCGGCGCCGAACACCCGGCTCATCGCCGCGAGTTCGATGGAGTCCCCGAGGTGGGTGCCGGTGGCGTGGCACTCTACGTAGCCGATCGACTCGGGCTTGACGCCGGCGACGGCGAGCGCGGTCTCGACGACCCGGGCCTGACCGTCCACTCCCGGTGCGGTGTACCCGACGCGTTCGCGGCCGTCGTTGTTGACGGCGGTGCCGAGGATCACGGCGTGGACCAGGTCTCCGTCGGCGATCGCGTCGGTCATCCGCTTGAGCACCACGACACCGGCCGCCGACCCCATCACGGTGCCGGCGGCGTCCTCGTCGAAGCTGCGGACGACGCCGTCCGGGGAGAGGATGCCGCCCGGCTCGTAGAGGTACCCCGTGGTCTGCGGGAGGGGCAGCGACACGCCTCCGGCGAGGGCGAGGTCGCATTCGTACGTCAGCAGGCTCTGGGCGGCGAGGTGGACGGAGACCAGGGAGGTGGAGCAGAAGGTCTGCACGGTGAGGCTCGGACCGCGCAGTCCGAGCTTGTAGGAGACGAAGGTGGCCAGGGAGTCCCGCTCGTTGCCGACGGCGAGCACCATCGAGCCGCCGGGCTCCTTCGTCAGGTGCCCCACGTTGTCGAGCATGTAGTCGGGGAACCCGCAGCCGGCGAAGACGCCGACCTGGGCTGCGGGGTCGACCGGCGGGTAGCCGGATCTCTCCAGGGCCTCCCAGGAGCACTCGAGGAACAGCCGGTGCTGGGGGTCCATCGTCTCGGCCTCGCGGGGGTTGAGCCCGAAGAGGGACGCGTCGAACCGGTCCACCCCGTCGACGGGCCCGCCCACCCGCACGTAGCGGGGGTCGGCCAGCGCTTCCGGCTCGACGCCCGCGGCGGTCAGTTCCTCCTCGGTGAGGTCGCGCAGCCCGGGGACGCCCGCCAGGAGGTTCCGCCAGAGCTCGTCGACATCGGCGGCGCCCGGGAAGCGCCCGGCCATGCCGATGACCGCTACCGCGGACTCGTACGTCGTGTCGTCAGTCATGGTGATCTCCCCGTTCACGGGCTCGGTTCACAGCATCAAAGGGTGTGCGCCGAAGCCGCGCCCGCCGTGGCACGGCTCCGGCCCTTGCGGGCTCACAGCAGGTGGCTGCGGCCCCAGCCGCGAGCGAGGCGGGAGGTCGCGAACGCGCCGGCGGCCAGGCCGATGCCCAGGCACACCAGGGCCGGCCGCACCATGTCCCCGGTGTCGCCCTCGAGTCCGGCGCGGAGCAGGTCCATCGCCCAGTAGCCCGGCGAGAAGGGCGCGATGGCCTGGGCCCATCCGGGCATCAGGCTCACCGGGGCCAGCGCGCCGCCGATCGAGCTGACCGCCATCGCGCCCACGTCCGACACCAGGGCCAGATCGCCCCGGCTGCGCACGATCGTGGCCAGCGCGGCGCCGATGGCCAGCAGGGTGAACCCCCAGATGGTCACCGCGGCCGCGAGGGCGAGCATGTTGCCCGGCAGCGGCAGCCCGATGACGAGGCAGCCGAACAGCAGCAGGACGAACTGCTGGAAGACCAGCAGCACGAGGACCGGCACCGTCTTGCCGAGCAGCAGTTCCGTGCGGGACGACCTGCTGGCACGGAGCTGGTCCCAGGTGCGCCACTCCCTCTCCAGCAGGATGGAGTTGCCGACGATCGACAGGGCGAAGACGGAGAACATGACCAGCGGACCGGTGACCGCCTGCATGGTCCCGCTGTCGAGCGCCTCCACGTACAGCGACCTGAGGACCGACATCAGCACCATCGGCAGGACGATGTAGCTGATCAGCTGCCCCGGGTCGCGGAGTCTCAGCACGGTGTTGTGCTTGATCAGGATGCCGGTTCTGCGGAGGGACTCAGTCATCGTCGACCGCCAGGGACCGGTAGAGGTCGTCGAGGCTGGCGTGGCGGATGTCGACGGACTCGACGGGCCGTCGCGCGTCCCTGAGCAGTTCGACCAGGGTGGCCGTCGGATCGGTCGTGAACACCTTGATCTCCTCGTCCGCGAAGGTGACCCGCACCTCGCCGGGCAGTCCGCCGAGCAGTTCCTCACTGCTGCCCCGGGCGATGACGCGTCCTCGCCGGGCCACGGCTATGGACGCCTGGAGTTCGGTGAGTTCGGTCAGGTAGTGGGTGATGTAGAGGACGGCCGTGCCCTCGGCGGAGCGCTGTTTGACCATGTCGAGCAGCGCCTGCCGGGTCTCCGGGTCGGCGCCCGCGGTCGGCTCGTCGAGCAGGAGCAGCGCGGGCCGGTGGATCAGCGCGATCGCGGCCTGGGTGCGGCGCTGCTGGCCGCCGGAGAGCAGGCCGACGCGGCGGTCGAGGAACTCGCCGAGCTTGAGGGCGGAGACCAGGTCGTCGATCACGGACGTCAGCTCGGCCCGGCGCAGCCCGGCGAGCCCGCCGAAGAGCCGCAGGTGCTCGCGCACGGTCGTGGGCGGGTACAGCGCGATGTGCTGGGGCGACACGCCCACCGCGGACCGTGCGTCGACCGGCGGCTTCCCTCCGATGAGTACGGTCCCGGAGTCCGGCTGGATCAGCCCGGACACGATCTCGGTGAACGTGCTCTTGCCCGCTCCGTTGTGCCCCACCAGGCCGGTGATCTCGCCGGCCTCCACCTGGAGGTCGAAGCCGGCGAGGGCCGTCACCTCGCCGTACCGCTTCACAAGACTGGCGACTTTCAGCAACCTACCGTTCCCTTCCATCTGAACTTCCGTCTGATGCGGACTGGTCGTGCCGTCGTAGGGCGCCGCCGATGCCCGTCCGGGCGTCGGAGCCCGGACGGGCCGGCCGCCCGGCGGGCGCCGCCGGTCCGCCGGACGGCAGTCAGTCCCCGTCGCCGTGCGCGGGAACGGTCCGGGGGCGCGGCAGGGGGAGCACGACGAAGCCGGGTGCGTCCGGCGGGGCCGCGTGGGTGTGGGACCGTGCCTGCTCGCCGTCCGCCCCGCCCCGCAGGGTGGTGAACCGCCGGCCGGGCAGATTCACGCGGGGCAGCGCCGGACGCGTCCGGTCGGTCCGTGTGCTGTCGCCGGCACGGTCCGGTTCGGTGCTCGCCGCGCTCTGCGCGTCCTTCAGCCGGCGCATCTCCTCCAGCGACCGGACGACGAGACGGCACCAGCGGGTCTCGCCGAGCTGCTCGAACACGCTCAGCGCCAGGTCGAATTGGGCCTGTGCCCGGTCCGGGCACCGCTCCCGCAGGTCCAGTGTGCCCAGGGAGTGCAGGAGGGCGGCCTCGCCCAGCCGGTCCTTCCCCTGCCGTGCCACGGCGAGGGCGTGCTGATGGCTCTCCCGCCAGTCGTCGTAGTGGTAGAGGGCCTCGGAGAGCGAACCGATCATCAGGGCGAGGTTCCAGCAGTACGCGGAGTTGCCGCTCCGGTAGCGCTGCCGCACGATCGCGAGCAGGCTCGCCCGTTCCGCCTCGTACCAGGAGGACGGGTCCGCGAGAACGGAGTTGACGATCGCCTCGGGTAAGACCTCGGGGGCCATGAGGTCGTACGGCACCTCGTGGCCGACCGCGTTGCGGCGTCGCGCCTCGTCGGCCAGGTGGAGCCAGGCGGCGAGGATCCGCTCCTGCGCGGCGGTCCGCTCGGCCGCGGGTTCCTCCCGTGCGAGCATGCCCCGCGCGTAGATCCGGGTCAGACCGTCCAGCCGGTAGCGCGCGGCGGTGCCGGTGTGGTGTCCCACCTCCACCAGCCGGGCGTCCACCAGGCTCTCCAGTACGTCCAGGGCGGCCCAGTGGTCGAGGTCGAGCAGCGGATCCGCGACCCAGGCGGCGAAGTCGTCCGTCTCCAGCAGGGCGAGCCGCAGGAGCAGGCGCCGCGCCGGCGGTGTCAGGCTCTCGCACACCGACTCCTGCATGGGCAGCACGCCGATTCCCTGGTACGTCAGCACCTCCAGGCGCTCGTCCTCGTGGCGGAGGCGCTCGGTGATGTCGCTGAGCATCCAGTGCGGCCGCGCGGCCAGCCGGGTGGCGGCGACGCTCAGCGCGAGCGGGAGGCCGCCGCACAGCTCGACCAGTTCCAGGGCCTCGCTGGGCTCGACCGTCACACGGCCGTGCCCGATCGTCCTGGACAGCAGGTCGATCCCCTCGGCCGTGCTCATCGCGTCGAGTTCGTACACGCACACGCCGGCCAGGGCGGAGGGCCGGGCACGGCTGGTGACCAGCAGCCGGCTGCCCGGGGCGGAGGGCGCCAGCGCCCGTATCTGTTCCTCGTCCACGACGGCGTCGACCACGACGAGCAGCCGCCGTCCGGCGATCGCGTCGTGGAAGAGCGCCAGCCGCTCGGCCCGGTCCGCGGGGATCGCGGATGCGGGGTGACCGAGGTCGCCCAACAGGGTTTCCAGCACTACGCGCACGCCCTCCTCCCGGCCGGCGCCCCGGGGCATCACGGCATGGAGCTGGCCGTCCGGGAAGGCGGGCGCGAGCTCGTGCGCCAGCTGGGCGGCGAGCGCCGACTTCCCGGTTCCGGCCCCGCCCGCGATCACGGCCGCGTGCGGGACTCCCCGGCCGGGGGTGTCCGGCGGCCCTCCGGCCAATTGCCTCCGCAGCGCTTCGAACACTTCCGCGCGGCCGGTGAAGTCGGGCGTCCTCGGCGGCAGGACCCGAGGGGTCGACGGGGAGGGCGGTGCGGGCCGCGAGGCGGACGGCAGGTCCATGCCGGCGCCGCCGGTCAGGATCATGTGCTCCAGCTGCCGCAGCGACGCGCTGGGTTCCAGACCCAGTTCGTGGATGAACGCCTGGTGCACCTTCCGGTACGCGGCGAGCGCCTCGGCCTGCCTGCCGTCGCGGTAGAGCGCGGTGATCAGTTGCCCCGCGAGCCTCTCGCGCAGGGGGTGTTCGGCGGCGAGCGCCTTGATCTCACCGACCACCTGGTGGTGCAGTCCGAGACCGAGTTCGGCCTCGATGCACTCCTCCAGCACCTCGATGCGCTGCTCCTCCATCCGGATGGCCACGGCGCGCACGACACCGCTGTCGAGGCCGGACAGGGGCTCTCCGTAGCAGAGGGAGAGCGCCTCCCGGAAGGCGGCGCGACTCTCCTCCAGCGATGTCGCGGCCCGGCCGCGCGCCACCAGTTCGGTGAAGACGTGCAGGTCGAGCTGGCCGGGCTTCACCTCGATGACGTATCCGCGCCCCCGGGTCTGGATGGACCCCCCGAGGCCTGCCGAGGAGAGGGAGCGGCGGATGGCCGAGATGGCGGTCTGCACCTGGGCGTGCGCGGTGGTCGGCGGGTTCCCGTCCCACACGGCTCGGATCAGCCGCTCCAGCGGCACCACCCGGTTGGCGTTGAGCAACAGTGTGGCCAGTACGATCCGCTGACGCTGAGCGGTGATGGTGACGGCGCCGCCGAGCACCTCCAGGGAACCGAGTACCCGGAAGCACATGCCCCCCACCGGATGTTCCGCCGGTTCCCACGCCTCCTGTACTACGCCCCCCACAGACATATCCCCTCGCGACAGCTGACTACGGCTTCGACGGTGTGTCCCGGGGCGGAACAGCTCTCCCGCTCCCCACGGCCGGACTGTCCGGAAAACCCACAGCCCCGTCGGCTGTCGCACCCCGTGACCGGCAAACGCATCATGAATCTGGCAGGCATAAGAACGAACGGGCTCGTGCCGGGCTTCACACCCGGCCTTTCCCCGTGCCGCCGCCGAATTTCCGGCGACAGGAGTTGAAGCCACCGGTCGGGCCGGAACGGGTCTTCCCCGATCGGCCGACCCCCCATTTCCGGCCCGTCGGGCCGGGAGGCACCGCCCCCTCACGCGATGCCGGAAGGGCACTTCCACACCTTCCCGGAAAGCGCTCTCCCGGCTAGGACCGTAAATCACCTGTTCGATCAGTGTCAACCCAATTCCTTGACGGAGAACGCCCGTTGGAGGGAAATCCGGGAATGCACGGGGCGCGGCGGAAACAGGACTCGGAACAGTCCTGTGGATCAACTCCGACCCCTTGACACGAGCGCAACCCATCGTTCAACTTCTAACGTCATCGACTGCTCGCCGCTGCGAGCGGCGAGTACGCGGGGCGCCGGCGCAGCCCTCCGGGGAAAAGCGCCGTGGACGTCTCACCCGCACTCGCCATGTCACCGCTGCCCGCGCCGTACCGGCGGCGAACCACTGGGAGACAGAATGCGCGATTCCACTTCGGGTGAACTCGCATCGGCACAACTTCAGTTCTTGTACGACCAGTTGGAGTTTCCCGACAACAGCTGGGTCTCCATAGCCAAAAGGGTCCCGACGGGCGCGCATCTCACCGAGCGGCAGGCCCGCAACCTGGTGGGATCCCTGGCCCTGCGCTGGGAGGCCCTGCGGAGCCGCATCGTCACCGACCGTGATGGAACGTTCCGGCAGGAAGTGGTCGGCCTGGAGGAGTTCTTCGCGACGAGCTTCCGTTACACGCGTTCCGACGTGCCGGTCGACGCCCCCGATCTTCCGGTGACCTCGGTGGACGGCTTCGTCCAGTCGACCGTGTTCGCGGTGGTCGCGGAACCCGCCGGCGCGACGTTCTACTACCTCGCCCACCACTCGTTCTTCGACGCCTCCGCCACGCAGATCCTCAGCGCCGAGATCATGCGGGCCGCCGGGGACCCCCGGGCCCTCGACGCCCCCGGACCTCTCACGGCGGACGGCGGCGCCGAAATCCAGCCCCGGCACATCAAGGCGTACGAGGACCAGCCTCGCGGCCTGCGCGCCACGCGGACCTGGCTGGACTTCCACCAGCGGGTGATCAGCACTCCGTGGGAGCACTGCGTCCCCGACCCCTCGGGCCGGAACACCGAGAACAAGGTGTCCTTCGCTCTCGGACCGAAAACCGCGGGCCGGCTTCACGACGTCGCCACGTCGCTCTCCGTCTCCGTGCCCGCGATGATCAATTCCCTCGTCTGCGGCTATGTGGGAATGGAGTTCGGGCTTCCGCACGTCACGCTGAAGACCATCTGCGCGAACAGGTTCGCCCCGGCACTCCGCACCTCGGTGTCCAGTCTCGCGACGGAGACCTGGATCGACCGCGGGACGGCGGGCGCGGACAGCCCGGAATGGCACCGGTCGTTCTTCGGCGCGCTGCTCAACTCCTACCGGCACGGCATCTACGACTGGGACCGGGTCCGTACGTCGCCGAATTTCCACAGCCCTTTCCGCTCCAGGGAGACCGTCTCCACGAACATCGCCTACTGGGACGACGTGGAGCCGGAGCCCGCGGCGGATTCCGCTCCCGTCCTCGAGGTCCACGAGGCACTGACCGTGCCGCGGTCGCTCGGGCACGACCTCGCGGTCTTCGCGGGCATCGGCGCGGACGATGTACGGATCTCGGTGAAGACGGCCCGGCACTGCGCGGACGAGGCCGCCACCGTGGAGCTGGCCGGCGGGCTCCACGCGTACGTGATCCGGCAGCTCGACGCGTTCTGAACCCGGAGACCCCCTGCGGCAGGGGGTCTCCCTTCCACCCTCCACGGAGCGGCCTCAGCCCTCGAACGCGTAACGCCGCCCGGCCCGCACCCCGGCCTGGAAGCGGCTCACCGAGTCGAGCTCCCGGCAGAGGGCGGAGATGTGGCGCCGGCAGGTTCGGATCGACATGCCGAACTTCCTCGCCACCACCTCGTCCGTGTACCCCTGCGCCAGCAGGCCGGCGATGGACTGGTGGAGGTCGCTCACGATGTCGGCGTACCCCGGCTCCGTCAGGTCGAGCGGGGACGCCTGCTCCCACAGCTGGTCGAACATGTCGATGACGAACCGGGCCAGGCCGTCGTCGTGGAACCGGCGCGCCGACACCTCGGAGCCGTCCCTCGGAAGGTGGAGGACGACCGCCACCGAACGGTCGAAGACGACGGCGGCCTGCGGGACCTGACTGAGTGTCCGCACGCTCGCACCGCCCTCGACGAGGCGCTTCGACTTGGCGCGCTCCGTGAAGGAGGAGCGGCTGCGGTGAGGGCTGATCACCCGCACGGAGACGTCCCTGTCGAGCACGCCGAAACAGGCGTCGAGGATCTCGTCGACCGTCTCGTCCCCGTCCCCGTCCTGACCGCCGCGGAGCACCGCGAGCTCCTCACGGCACACGTCGCCGGCGAGCTTCAGCATCCCGCGGATCTCGGAGACGCTCTCCAGCCGGGTGATGGCGCCGACCGTCGCCGGACCGTGCTCCACGGACCGGGTGACCTCCTCGATGCTCTCCTTCAACCGGTCCGCGTGCTCCCGGCGTTCGAAGATGGCGCGCTCGATCGGTGAGGTCAGCTCGGCCACCGCGTACTCCGGGTCCACCGGCAGGAGACGGCCGGGCCGGCGGCCGTCCTCGCGGAGCAGGCGCAGCTCCGTCAGCCGCGTCAGCGCGTCACCGATCTCGTACCGCGTGAGTCCCAACACGGCGGCGGCCCTGTCCGGCGACTCGATCACCCCGCAGCGCACCGCGTAGCGATAGACATCGGTCACATGATCCCCGGCCACCGCTTCGCGGCCGGGCGGTGCCGTGGCTGCCGTCGACGACATGACATCCCCCATGGAATAGACGTGTGAACGAGTGGCGCTGCTCGGCCCGGTGTCCTTGCCCGGTCACCGGCGGCATCCCCGGCGTCCCCGCGGAGCAGACGCTGCCCTGCCGATCCGCCCAGACTGGCAGCAGGGATTGTCGGGTCGCTATCGCCGGTCGATCCGGGCCCGCGGGGGAGGTGCACGGCGCAGTAGCGGATGAGTAGGGGAGCGAGAGCGGCCCGTGGTGAAGTCGGTCCCACGGCGCGGCCGACCGGCCCGCCACGAGAAACCCGCTGCGCTCGCGCCCCGCCGGACGGCGGGGTGCCGATGAGGAATGGCGATCGTGACGACGGTAGACCTGCCTGTTCCCTTCCAGGAGATCCTCCTGGCCCATCTGCCCTACGCGAAGGACGGCTCCGTCACTCCGCAGGACGAACTCCCGGCCCTCGGCCTGGACTCGATGGGGATGCTCCAGCTCCTGACGGCGCTGGAGGACCACTACGACCTCGACTTCCCCGACGAGCTGCTCAACGAGGACACCTTCGCGACGGTCGGATCCCTCTGGTCCACCGTGTCGAAGCTGCTCGCCCCGGCGTCGCACGGCGATGGCTGAGGGCCGCGTCGGCTTCCGGTCCTGGAGGCCGCCGCCGGTGCGGCTCGACCAGCTCACCGGACACGGCGACCCGGAGCGGCCGGCCCTGACCTTCCGCTCCCGGACCCTCACGTACGCCGACCTGGCCGACCGGGTGACACGGGCGGCGAACGGTCTGCGCGGACTGGGGGTGCGCCGCGGCGACCGGGTGGCGGTGTACTCGGAGAAGCGGATCGAGGCGGTCGTCGCCTTCCTGGCCGTCTCCGCGGCGGGTGCGGTGCTCGTACCGGTCAACCCGGTCTTCAGGACCCGCCACCTCGCCCACATCCTCTCGGACTCCGGCGCCCGGACGCTGATCACCACGGCGGAGCGGCTGGACACGGTACGGGCGGCGGTCGGCTCGTCGCCGGTCGACCACGTGGTGCTGGTCAACGGGCCGGACGCCCGGCCGCCGGACGGCGGAGGGCCCGTGACGGTCCCCTGGTCCGTACTCGCCGAGGCCGAGCCGGCCCCCGTGCCGGATCCCGGGCTGACCGACGCGGACATCGCGGCGATCCTGTACACCTCCGGAAGCACCGGTCCCCCCAAGGGAGTGGTGCTCTCGCACCGGAACATGATCGCCGGGGCGGAGAGCGTGGCCGGCTACCTCGGCCACACCGAGCAGGACGTGATCCTCGCGGTGCTCCCCCTCAGCTTCGACGCCGGCTTCAGCCAGCTGACCACGGGCCTGATCGCCGGAGCTCATGTGGTGCTGGCGGACTTCCTGCTCCCCGGGGAGATCGTCCGGCTCTGCGCCGCGCACCGGGTCACCGCCCTCACCTGTGTGCCGCCCCTGTGGATCCGTCTCGCGGGACAGACGTGGCCGGCCGAGGCCACGGCGCACCTGCGGTACTTCGCCAACACCGGGGGGCGGATGCCCCGGACCACGCTGGCCGCCCTCCGTGCGGCGTTCCCCAAGGCGAAGCCCTACCTCATGTACGGGCTGACCGAGGCGTTCCGCTCCACCTATCTGGACCCGGAGCAGGTGGACGACCGCCCCGACTCGATCGGCAGGGCCGTCCCGAACGCCGAGGTCCTCGTCGTACGGCCGGACGGCTCCCCGTGCGCGCCGGGCGAGCACGGCGAACTAGTGCACCGCGGACCGCTGGTGGCCCTCGGCTACTGGAACGCCCCCGAGCTCACCGCGCGTCGTTTCCGTCCCTCACCCGGCGGGGCCGGCGGTGTGGACGCCGATCGCTCGGTCTGGTCGGGCGACGTCGTGTACGGCGACGACGAGGGCTACCTGTACTTCGTCGGGCGCGACGACGACATGATCAAGACCTCGGGCTACCGGGTGAGTCCGACCGAGATCGAGGAAGCCGTGTACGCGACGGGCCTGACGGAGGAGGCCGTCGCACTGGGCGTCGACGACGAGCGTCTGGGGCAGTGCGTCGTGCTCGCCGTCAGCGGGCCGTGCGACGTCGACTCCCTGCACAGGGCGCTGGCACGGGAGTTGCCGCGGTACATGGTGCCGGCCCGCACGGTCGTCCTCACCGGGCTGCCCCGGTCCCCGAACGGAAAGTTCGACCGGGTGTCGATACGAGAGCAGGTCTCCCAGTGACGGTGGAAACCACGTCGGCGGCGGAACCCACGTCGGAACACCCCGTGCCGGCGCCGGGAGCGGCCTCCTTCGGGCGGGCCGACGGGCAGCTGGCGGTCGGCGGGGTCGCCGTGGGCCGTCTCGCCGAACAGGTGGGCAGCACCCCCTTCTTCGCGTACGACAGGGATCTCGTCACCGCGCGCGTCGCCCGGGTACGGGCGGCGCTCCCGGACGGCATCGACCTGAGCTACGCGGTCAAGGCCAACCCGATGCCCGCCCTGCTGCACCACATGAGCGGCCTCGTGGACGGCTTCGACGTGGCCTCGGCCGGCGAGATGCGGCACGCCCTCGACACTCCGATGACCGCCTCGCACATCAGCTTCGCGGGCCCCGGCAAGACCGACGCCGAACTGTCCCGCGCGGTGGCGGCCGACGTACTGATCGAGATCGAGTCCCGCAACGAGATCCGGCGCGTGCGTTCCGTCGGTGAGCGGCTCGGCGTCACCCCCCGGGTGGCCCTGCGCGTCAACCCGGAGTTCGCGTTGCGCGGCGCGGGGATGCGGATGGGCGGCGGGCCCCAGCAGTTCGGGATCGACGCCGAGCTGGTGCCCTCGGTCCTTGCGGAACTGGACTCGTTCGAGCTGGACTTCCACGGATTCCACGTGTTCGCCGGTTCGCAGAACCTGCGGGCCGAGCAGCTCTGCGAAGCCCAACGGGCCACGGTCGACCTGGTGACGAGGCTCGCCGACGCCGCACCCCGGCCGCCCAGGTACTGCAACCTCGGCGGCGGGTTCGGGATCCCCTACTCCGACCGCGACCGTCCCCTCGACCTCGGGATGATCGGCGACAACCTCGCCGGCCTGGTCGACGGGCCCCTCCGCGGCCGGCTGCCGGAGGCCAGGGTCGTCATCGAGCTCGGCCGGTACCTGGTGGGCGAGGCGGGCGTCTATGTGACCCGGGTGGTCGACCGCAAGGAGTCGCGCGGCAAGGACTACCTCGTCGTCGACGGAGGACTGCACCACCAGCTCGCCGCGTCCGGGAACCTGGGCCAGGTCATCAGGCGCAACTACCCCATCGCCGTGGCCCATGCCCCCGACGGCCGGGATCCGGAGACGGTCACCGTCGTCGGCTGCCTGTGCACACCCCTGGACCTGCTGGGCGCCGACGTGGCCCTGCCACGGGCGGACGTCGGCGATCTGATCGTGCTGTTCCAGGCCGGGGCGTACGGGCTGACGGCGAGCCCCACCGCCTTCCTGGGGCACCCCCCGCCGGTCGAGGTGCTCGTCTGAGGCGAGCCCGTTCCCGCGACCGGACCGGCCCGTCCGTCGGTCCGGTTCACGGGGCGATGTTGTGATTCAGTCGGAACAGGTTGGAGGGGTCGTACCGCCGCTTGACCGCCGTCAGCCGGTCGTAGTTCTGCCGGTAGTTGGCCCGGACCCGGTCCTGGTCGTCCTCGCCCATGAAGTTGACGTACGCGCCCTCCATCGAGTGGGGTCGCAGCGCCGCGGCGAAACGGCGCACCCAGTCCATGTTCGCCACGCATTCGTCGCGCGTGGGGAGGGTGGGGCTGAGCGCGGTCGAGAAGTCCGCGTCGCGGTAGGCGAACGCGGTGTCCTCGGGTGCGACCCGGTGGCAGGCGCCGTCGATGGGGAACACGACGGTCGAGCTCTGGATGGAAGGGGTGTCGGCACCGAACTCCACGTACGCGTCGATGGCCCCGTCCGGCAGCCCCTTGCTGAACGTGCCCTTCCAGTAGTGGAAGAGCCCTGCGGGGAGCAGCTCGTCGAAGAGGGTGTTGATCACGGGGTACGGCATGCGTCCGACGTACTGCCCGAGAACCGGGCCGAGGCCTGCGAGGCGGGCGCGGATCTCGTCGTCCTGCGCCTCGGGCCCGGCCCAGCAGGCGACGACACCGCACAGCGGCCGCCCGTGCCAGCGCTCGGGCAGGAACGGGAGCGGCGGGCCGAGCCCGACGACCAGCAGTGCTCCGAGCCGTTCGTCGGACTCGGCGACCAGCTCCCGGTACCGCCGCAGTACGTCGCCGTCGAGCGGGTAGAACGTCGGGCCGCCCAGGATGTCGGCCACCGGGTGCAGCCGGTAGGCGAAGGACGTGACGACGCCGAAGTTGCCGCCGCCTCCCCGCAGCGCCCAGAAGAGGTCCGCGTTCTCGTCGTCCGGCTCCCCCGTACAGGTCAGGAAGGATCCGTCGGCCACGACCACGTCGGCCGAGACGAGGTTGTCGCACACCAGCCCGCAGCTCCTGGCCAGATGGCCCATGCCGCCGCCGGTGGTGAGCCCGCCGATGCCGGTGCTGGAGACCACTCCCCCGGTGGTGGCCAGGCCGAAGGCGTGCGTGGCGTGGTTGACGTCCGCCCAGGTGCAGCCTCCCTCGGCCCACGCGGTGCGCGTCGTGGGGTCGACCCGGGTTCCGCGCATCCCCGAGAGGTCCAGGACGACCCCGTCGTCGCAGGTGCCGTAGCCGGAGACGCTGTGGGAGCCGCCCCGTACCGCCAGGTCCAGGTCCTGCTCCCGGGCGAGGTTCACCGTGGCGATGACATCGCCCGCGTCTGCGGCCCTGACGACGGCCGCGGGTCTCTTGTCGATCATCGCGTTGTAGACCGTGCGGGCCTCGTCGTAGCCGGGTTCGCCGGGCTGGACGATGTCGCCGTGCACGGCCTCCCTCAGCCGCTCGGCGGCTGCGCCGTCCAGAGCTCGCGCATAGGTGGTCATGACCGCCACCGCTCTCCTGTCCTCGGATGTACGGGTTCAGCTCCGTACTTCCGTTGTAGTCCGCAAGCGCCTCGCGTTCATCGTCCGAACTGCCCATCCGGTCGGAAGGCGGCATGGGCAGAACGGCCTATGCGCGGGGTGCCACCAGGCCGTGTGTGTACGCGTACGCGGTGGCGGCGGCCCGCGAGGACACGTCGATCTTGGCGAAGATGTTGTTGAGGTGCCGGGCGACGGTGTGTTCGCTGATGGTGAGTTCGGCGGCGACGGCCCGGTTGGTCCGCCCGCCGGCCACCAGCCGGAGTACCTCGACCTCCCGTCCGGTGAGCCGGCCCGGGAGCTTGAGCAGGGCCGCCGCCCTGCGCGCGTCGGGTACCGCCCCCAGCGCCTCGAAGGCCGCATGCGCGGCGCGCAGCTCGAGAAGCGCACTCTCGTCGTCTCCCGCTGCCCGGTCGGCGGCGGCCAGGGTCATCCGGGTCTGCGCCGCCTCGTAGGGGACCTCCAGGTCGAGCCAGAGCGCCAGCGCCCGGTGCAGCAGCGGAAACGCGCGCCGCAGGTCGTGCTCGGCGAAGGCGACGGCGCCGCCCGCCCACGCCGCGGTCGCGTGCGGCGGAGTGCGGTCGGACTCCCGCCGCAGCTGCCACTCGCGCGCGAGGGCCGCCAGCTCGTCCGCCACCGCGCGGGCCTCGTCGAGCCGGCCGAGGGCGAGGAGGATCTCGACCTGGGCCGCGAGCAGCCGCCCGCGGTGCCGGCCTCCGTCGGCGGCGATCGCGACCCGCAACGCGGCTTCCGAGGCACCGGTCCTGCCCTGGGCGAGGAGGAGCAGAGCGAGGCCCGGCTGCGGGTCCCGGCCGAGTTCGTGCGCGCGGGCGTACGAGCGCCCGGCGGCAGCCGTGTCACCGCACCTGCGCTGGATCTCGCCCTCGAGGTACACCGCCTCGGCTGCCGACAGCGCCTCGTACGGCAACAGCTCCTGGCAGGTCAGGGCCGCCTCGGCAGCAGCCTCCGACCAGGAGCCGCGCAGCTCGAGCACCTCCACCCGGTGTACCCGGCACAGACCGCGGAAGTTGTTCTCCTCGGGCATCGTGGCGCACCAGGCCATGGCCGCTTCGGTCCACTCGGCGGCCCGGTCGAGGTCGGCGCAGGCCATGCACTGCTGGAGGCCGAGACAGAAGATCCACCCGGTGAAGAAGGCGCTGAGCTCGCCCGCCGCGACGGCGCACATCACGTCGTCGAGCCGGTCGATCCCCTCGGCGACCCGCCCCTCGGCCAGCAGGACACCCGCTTCGGCCTCGGTGCTCAGGGCCAGGAGGTCCGCACTGCCGCAGCGCCGCGCGATGCCGGCCATCCGGCGGGCGTGGTCCATGGCCTCACCGAAGGCACCGCGGTTCTGCGCCTCCTCGGAATCGACCCACGCCAGGTAGCACTGCTCGACGCACTCGGGCTCGCCCCCGAGCCGCTGCCGCGCACGGTGCAGCCAGCCGGCGGCCGCGGCGTTCCGTCCGGCCTGCTGGTGCTCGTAGAAGAGCAACCACGCACAGTGACCCGCCTGCCGGGACGCACCCCTGTCCACGTAACCGGAGTACGCCTTCGTCCGCACCGCCACGGACTCGTCGACGCGGCTGGTCCACCAGGCGGCATCGGCGAGAGCGGCGAGATCGTCGGCATCGAGGAGCTCAGGGTCGATGCCGTGCAGCATGCGGTAGGCATCGCCCCACGCCTCGCGGGAGACGGCCTCCCTGGCCCGGTCGAGAGCCCGAGGGCGCTCCGGCCCGGCCGGGGCCTGCCGGGTGCCGCTGATCCACTCGGTCATGGGCAGCTCCCTTCGCGCTCGCCGCGAGTGCGTCTGCCCTCCCACCAGCATAGAAGCGAAGGCCCGGGTCGCGCCGGACGGCACCTGTGCCCCGGGTGCGGTTTCGAAGAGATCGTCGACGAACTCGCCGCTCACGAAAAGGCGATGACCTCTCCCGATCACTCGGGGCCGTCCGGCCGGGCCGGGTTGTCAGTGGTGCCTGCTTCCATGACGCCATGAGCACCGTGCACGAGATCGCCGCCCTCCTTCCCGACCCCGCCGAACTCCGCGCCCACCTGCGCGCGCTGGCCGTCCTGGAAGCCGCGATCTGCGACGATCCGCAGTTCTGCTCCTACACCTTCGACGCCACCTGGGGCCCCGACGAAGAGGCAGCCTTGATGGACAACGGCTCGGGGGACGACTTCTCGGTCCTCTTCACCCCGGCCGGCACGCTCATACGCGGGTTCGCTCACGAGTCGGGGATGAGCCCGTACGGGACGGACGACGATCAGGTCTGGCCCGGCGTCCTCGACGACGTACCCGCCGCGCTGCGCCCGCTCCTGGACGAACCCGCCTTCCGCGACGAGGACATCGACGCCCCTCTCGTCACCGCCTGCCTGTGGCGGGAGGCCGACGACACGGCCTGGCGCACCGGCCCGGCCATCGTCTTCCCGCCCGGCAGCGAGGACCCCGACGGCTCCGGCTCCCTCTTCGGCCTCCTCGCCGACCGCTCCCCCGAGGCCGTCCGCGCGCACTTCGAGGACTACTACGAGCGCCCCGTCCCTCTCGACGCCGTCCGCCACGTCCTGGCCGGACATCCGCTCACCCCCGCGATCACGGCAGCCCTCAACCCGGCCGCCCTCCCGGACGACGACGCCCTGCTCGAACGGATCGCCGCGCATCCCGAGGCCGCTTCCTACCTGGCCTGCGACGGAGAGTTCGACCTCGCCCGCACCGACCCGATCGAGCCGATCGCGCTGCCCAACGGCCTCCCGGTCGAGCCCGTCGCCGGCTGCAACGCGGGCGGCACCCACTACCTCTGCGGCCCGGCCGTCCCCGGCGGCCCCCGCCCCGTCCTCTACACCGACTCCGAGGGCCGGGCCACCCTGATCGGCGAGTCCCTCGCCGAGGCCCTGACCCTCGCTGTCGTCCTCCCCTCCTGGCACGACGCCCTGGCGGGCTTCCGGCCCCCGGCCCTCAGCTCCGACTACCTGGCCGACCACCCGGACCACCCCGCGGCCTGCGAACGCCTCCTGGCCGCCCTGGGACTCCCTCCGGCCACGGAACAGGAAGTCCTCGACCGCCTGATCACCACGGCCGCCCGCACCGTCCCGGACGGCTTCCTCCCCTACGTTCCCGACGACGAGGAGCCCGCGTTCGAGCCGATGCTCGAACTGCCCGCCGACCAGCCGAGGTGACGGTGCGTCAGGACGCCCGGAGCCCTTCCCGCAAGGGAACGGCGCGGGAAACAGCGAGGGGCCGGCCCCCGGAAGAGCCGACCCCTCGCCATCTGCGTACCTGGCGGAACACCCAGTACCGCAGTAACGGACCGATCACACGTTGAAGCGGAACTCCACCACGTCGCCGTCCTGCATGACGTAGTCCTTGCCCTCCATGCGGGCCTTGCCCTTGGCGCGGGCCTCGGCGACCGAGCCCGTCTCGACCAGGTCGTCGAAGGAGATGATCTCCGCCTTGATGAAGCCCTTCTGGAAGTCGGTGTGGATCACACCGGCCGCCTCGGGGGCCGTGGCGCCCTTCTTGATCGTCCAGGCGCGGGTCTCCTTCGGACCTGCCGTGAGGTAGGTCTGCAGGCCCAGCGTGTCGAAGCCGACGCGGCCGAGGGTCGCCAGGCCGGGCTCTTCCTGGCCCATGGACTGGAGGAGCTCGAGTGCCTCGTCGTCGTCGAGCTCGATCAGCTCGGACTCGATCTTGGCGTTGAGGAAGATGGCCTCGGCCGGGGCGACGAGGGCGCGCTGCTCGTTCTTGAAGTCCTCGTCGACCAGCTCGTCCTCGTCGACGTTGAAGACGTACAGGAACGGCTTCGTCGTGAGCAGGTGCAGCTCGTGCAGGAGCTGTCCCTTCTCCGTGGCCGCGGTGATGCCCACGGAGAAGAGCGTGTCGCCCGCCTCGAGGATCTTCTGGGCCTCCTCGACCGCGGCGAGGACGGCGACCTTCTCCTTCTGGAGGCGGGCCTCCTTCGTCAGGCGCGGGACGGCCTTCTCGACGGACTGGAGGTCGGCCAGGATCAGCTCGGTGTTGATCGTCTCGATGTCGTCCTTGGGCGAGACCTTGCCGTCGACGTGGACGACGTTCTCGTCCTTGAAGGCGCGGATGACCTGGCAGATCGCATCGGACTCGCGGATGTTCGCGAGGAACTTGTTGCCCAGGCCCTCACCCTCGCTCGCGCCGCGCACGATGCCCGCGATGTCGACGAAGTCGACGGTGGCGGGGAGCAGCTTCTGCGAACCGAAGATCTCGGCGAGCGTGTGCAGGCGCGGGTCGGGGACACCCACGACTCCGACGTTCGGCTCGATGGTGGCGAACGGGTAGTTGGCCGCCAGCACGTCGTTCTTGGTCAGGGCGTTGAACAGGGTCGACTTGCCGACATTCGGCAGGCCGACGATTCCGATCGTGAGCGACACGTTGGCGACTTCCTGGAGTGAGGACGATGAGTGAGCTGAGGGGCTGTGGCGGGCGGGCCCGGGGTGGACCGATTCTCCAGTTTACGGGCGGGGCGGGGCGGCCGGTCACGGGTCCGGGGCGGGGCGGGTGTGCGGCCGGACGGGGCGGGTTTCGGCCGTGCGGTATCGAACGCAGAGCCAAGGTCGGCCAAAGCGCGTGTCCAACGCCCGAAAGGACCCGCACCGCGACCTAGGTTGTCCAGGTGGAGCAGCACAGGACACGTACCCCGCAGCGCAGGCAGCCCCAGCAGGCCCCGCTGTCCCCGCCGGGCGGCCTCGGCGAGGCCGCGGCCTGTCCGGTGCCGGCAGGCGTGGGAGTTGCGGTCGCACCGGGGCCGGCACCCAGGTCCCGCACCGTCGCACCCGTGGTGCTCGCGCTGCGCAGGTTTCCCAACCCCCGGCTGACCGGCATCGGCGCCGGGCTCTTCGCGGCTCTGGCCATGTTCCTGCTGGCCTGCCTGGACCGGTTGCTCCTCGGCGGTTCCGAGGTCGTCTACGGGGTGCTGTTCCTGCCCGTCAGCGCGCTGACGGCGCTCTGGGTGCGGCCCGCCGACCTGGTCACGGCACCGATCAGTGTGCCCATCGCCTTCGCCGTCGGCGTGATCCCCGTCGCCGGGGGCACGGGCGGCTTCGGCGGGCAGACGATGGCCGTCGTCACCGCGCTCGCCGTCCATGCCGGCTGGCTGTACGGCGGCACGCTCATCGCCGGGATCATCGCGACCGTCCGGAAGGTCCGGCACATGCGGGAGCGGCAGCGGTACCTGGCCAGGACCGGTCAGGGTGCGCGCCGCCCCCGCTCGTAGCCCGGGTCAGTTCCCCGCGGCCGCCATGGCCGCGCCCACGATGCCCGCGTTGTTCTGCAGCTCGGCCGGAACCATCTCGGCCCGTACGTGTTCGATGAGGGGGAGGAACTTCTCCGCCTTGCGGCTGACTCCCCCGCCGATGATGAAGAGCTCGGGCGAGAACAACATCTCCACGTGGACCAGGTACTTCTGCACCCGGTGCGCCCAGTGGTGCCAGCTCAGGTCCTCGTCCTCCTTGGCCTTCGTGGAGGCGCGCTTCTCCGCGTCGTGCCCGTGCAGCTCCAGGTGGCCGAGCTCGGTGTTGGGGACCAGCTGACCGCCGGTGAAGAGGGCGCTGCCGATTCCCGTACCCAGGGTCAGCATGATCACCGTGCCCTTGCGGCCGCGGCCCGCGCCGAAGGTCATCTCGGCGATTCCGGCCGCGTCGGCGTCGTTGAGGATCGTGACCGGCTGCCCGATGCGGTCGCTGAGCAGCGCACGGGCGTCCGTGTCGATCCAGTCCTTGTCCACGTTGGCCGCGGTCCGCGTGATGCCGCCCGTGACCACCCCGGGGAACGTGATGCCGACCGGGCCCTGCCAGTCGAAGTGGCCGACGACCTCGGCCACACCGTCGGCCACGCTCGCGGGCGTCGCCGGATGCGGTGTCAGTACCTTGTGGCGCTCCCGCGCCAGCTCTCCGCGGTCCAGGTCCACGGGAGCACCCTTGATCCCTGACCCGCCGATGTCCACACCGAAGATCTCCATGGAATCCACGGTACGGGCAGGTGGCACGGATCACTTCCCGGGGAGGGGATCCGTGCCACGCGGGGTGCGTTCCCGTTACTCGGCGGAGAGTGCCGCCGCCTCGGCGCGCAGGTCCCTGCGGAGCTCCTTGGGCAGCGAGAAGGTGATCGACTCGTCCGCGGTCTTCACCGTTTCCACGTCGCCGTAGCCCCGCTCGGCCAGCCACTCCAGCACTCCGTCGACCAGGACGTCGGGGACCGAGGCACCCGAGGTGAGGCCGACCGTGGTGACGCCTTCCAGCCAGCTCTCGTCGATCTCGGCGGCGAAGTCCACCAGGTGCGCGGCGGGCGCTCCGGCGTCCAGGGCGACCTCGACCATGCGGATCGAGTTCGACGAGTTCTTGGAGCCGACGACGATGACGAGCTCGGCGTCCTCGGCCAGCTTCTTCACCGCGATCTGACGGTTCTGCGTGGCGTAGCAGATGTCGTCGCTCGGCGGGGAGATCAGCTTCGGGAACTTCTCCTTGAGCGCGTCCACCGTCTCCATCGTCTCGTCGACGGAGAGCGTGGTCTGGGAGAGCCAGACGACCTTCGACTCGTCGCGTACGGAGACGCCCGCGACGTCCTCGGGGCCGTCGACCAGCGTGATGTGGTCGGGGGCCTCACCGCTCGTGCCGATGACTTCCTCGTGGCCCTCGTGGCCGATCAGGAGGATGTCGTAGTCCTCCTTGGCGAAGCGGACGGCTTCCTTGTGGACCTTGGTGACGAGCGGGCAGGTCGCGTCGATGGTGGCGAGCTTGCGCTCGGCGGCCTCCGCGTGGACGGTCGGCGCGACGCCGTGGGCCGAGAACATCACGATGGAGCCCTCGGGGACCTCCGCGGTGACGTCGACGAAGATCGCGCCCTTCTTCTCCAGGGTCTGCACGACGTACTTGTTGTGCACGATCTCGTGCCGGACGTAGATCGGGGCCCCGTACTGCTCCAGGGCCTTCTCGACGGCGATCACGGCACGGTCCACGCCCGCGCAGTAGCCACGGGGCGCGGCGAGAAGGACACGGCGGGCAGGAGTAGCAGTCATGCGTCCCATCGTAAGGCCGTACCGAACAGGCGCGGGCTCGGCGGGGTCGGGAGACTGAAGCCCTGTGCGGCGGGCAGGCGAGCGACGGAGGACTCATGGCGGGCAGCAGCGTGGACGGCGGAAGGCTGCGACGCACGCTTGGCTTCCGGGATTTGGTGGTCTACGGGCTGCTGTTCATCGCCCCCATGGCCCCGGTCGGCGTGTTCGGCACGCTCGACGCGAAGTCCGACGGCGCCGTCGCGCTGGTCTATGTCGTGGCGACGGTGGTGATGGCCTTCACCGCCTTCAGTTACGCCCAGATGGTGCGCGTGGCCCCGCTGGCGGGTTCGGTCTTCGCATACGCCCGCAAGGGGCTCGGGGAAGGGCCGGGCTTCATCGCGGGCTGGATGGCGATGCTCGACTACCTGCTCATTCCGGCGGTCGCCTACCTCTTCTCCGGCATCGCGATGAACGCGCTGGTCCCGGAGGTGTCGCGGTGGGTGTGGACGGCGATCGCGGTGGGCGTGACCACGCTGCTCAACCTGTGGGGGGTGCGGGCGGCGGCCCGGGTGGGCTTCGCGGTGCTCGCCATGGAGATCGTGGTGCTGCTGGTGTTCGTGGTGTCGGCGGTGGTGGTGCTGGCCAGGGACGGTGCGCAACGCGGCTGGCTGACGCCGTTCACCGGGGACTCCGGTTTCTCGATGACGGCGGTGCTGGGGGCGGTGTCCGTCGCGGTGCTGTCGTATCTGGGCTTCGACGCGATCGCCTCGTTCGCGGAGGAGGTGACGGGGGGTTCGGCGAAGGTGGCGCGGGCGGTGCTGTTCTGTCTCGTGCTCGCCGGGGTGCTGTTCGTGGTCCAGTCGTACCTGGCGGCGCTGCTGGAGCCCGTGAGCTCGGCGGAACTGGCGGCGAACCCGGTGATGCAGGGGTCGGCGTTCTACGACGCGGTGGACGCCTCGGTCGGGACGTGGCTGCACGATCTGGTGGCCGTGAGCAAGGCCATCGGTGCGGCCTTCGCCGCGCTGGCCGGGCAGGCCGCGGCCGGGCGGCTGGTGTTCGCCATGGCCCGGGAGCACCGGCTGCCGTCGTTCCTCGCCCGGGTCGACGGCGGGTCGGGGGTACCGCGCGTCGCGATCGGGGGCGCCGCGATCGTGACGCTGGTGGCGGCGGTGTGGGCGGCCCGGCGCGACGACGGGCTCGACCACCTGGTGTCGGTCGTGAACGTGGGCGCCCTCACGGCGTTCGTGCTGCTGCACGCGTCGGTGGTGGGCTGGTTCGCCGTACGCCGGATGGAGGGCCCGCCGAACTGGTGGCGCCATGTGCTGCTGCCAGTCGTAGGCGCCGGCGTGCTGATCGCGGTGATCCTGGAGGCGACGACGAGCGCCCAGCTGGTGGGGCTGTGCTGGCTGGGGATCGGTCTGGTGGTGCTCGGGGCCCAGTGGGGGCGGCGGGCGGTCTGAGGGGCGTGGTGGGGGCGGGTGCCGGCCTGCGGGCCGGGAGGGGGCCGGTTCCCCCGTCGATGTCCGTCCCGGCCGATACGCTCGCCGCATGGCTCTCACTACGTCCCCGGAAGCTCCGCTGCCCGTCGGCGACGTGTCACGGCTCATCGGGGGGTGGATCGACCGGCTCGGTGCGGTCTGGGTCGAGGGGCAGATCACCCAGCTGTCACGGCGCCCGGGCGCGGGCGTCGTCTTTCTGACCCTGCGCGACCCGTCGCACGACATCTCGGTGAGCGTGACGTGCTTCCGCCAGGTGTTCGACCGGATCGCCGATGTGGTGACGGAGGGCGCGCGCGTCGTCGTCCTCGCCAAGCCCGAGTGGTACGCGCCCCGTGGCCAGCTGTCCCTGCGGGCCACGGAGATACGGCCGGTGGGCATCGGCGAGCTGCTGGTCCGGCTGGAGCAGCTGAAGAAGTCGCTGGCCGCCGAGGGCCTCTTCGCGCTGGACCGCAAGAAGCCCCTGCCGTTCCTGCCGCAGTTGATCGGCCTGGTCTGCGGAAGGGCGTCGGCGGCCGAGCGCGATGTCCTGGAGAACGCGCGGCGCCGCTGGCCCGCGGTGCGCTTCGAGGTGCGCAACACCGCCGTACAGGGCGTGCACGCGGTGAACCAGGTCGTCCAGGCCGTGAAGGATCTCGACGAGCTGGCCGAGGTCGACGTGATCGTCGTCGCGCGCGGCGGCGGCAGCGTGGAGGACCTCCTGCCGTTCTCCGACGAGCAGCTCATCCGTGCGGTGGCCGCGTGCCGTACGCCGGTGGTGTCGGCCATCGGGCACGAGCCGGACTCCCCCCTGCTCGACCTGGTCGCGGACCTGCGGGCGTCGACGCCGACCGACGCGGCCAAGAAGGTCGTTCCCGACGTGGGCGAGGAGCTCGACCGGGTGCAGCAGCTCCGGGACCGGGCACTGCGGACCGTACGGGGGCTGCTCGACCGGGAGGAGCGGGGGCTGGCGCACGCGCTGGGCCGCTCCGCCATGGAGCGCCCGCAGCGGATGGTGGACGAGCGGGCGGCGGAGGTCGACGCGCTGGCCGGGCGGAGCCGGCGGGTGCTGGGTCATCTGCTGGACCGGGCCGACTCGGAGCTCGCGCACACCCGGGCGCGGGTGGTCGCGCTGTCGCCCGCGGCGACGCTGGAGCGGGGGTACGCGGTGCTGCAGCGGCCGGACGGGCACGTGGTGCGCTCCCCGTCGGACGCCGGGGCGCCCGGCGAGGAACTGCGGGCACGGGTGTCGGAGGGCGAGTTCACGGTGCGGGTGGCCGAGTGACGCACCGGAGGCCGGGGCGCGGGCCGGTGCCAGGGCCACTGATGTCACAGCTCACGAATAGGGTGAACGCATGACGGACGACGGGACGACGACTGCCGCTGCGGCGACCGGCACGCTCGGGTACGAGCAGGCGCGGGACGAGCTGATCGAGGTCGTGCGCCGCCTGGAGGCGGGCGGCACGACGCTGGAGGAGTCGCTGGCCCTGTGGGAGCGCGGCGAGGAGCTGGCGAAGGTGTGCCGGCGCTGGCTGGAGGGCGCGCGCGCCCGGCTGGACGCGGCGCTGGCCGGCCCGGACGAGTCCGCCGAGGGCGAGCGCACGGACTGAGCCGGCGACGGCGCCGGATCCGCCCGAGCCGGGGCGGTGCCGGGCGGGGCGCTGTGCGGTCGATCACCCTGGGACCGATTTAGTTGAACGTTAATCAATATTTCGGTTACGGTGATCACATCGCTGTGCGCGGCCCCCGTGCACGCGTGCCCCCGCAGCCGTCCGGAAGGTAACCCCCCAGATGTCCCTCGTCCTTGACCCCGCCGCCCAGGACCTCCTCTTCCGCGAGGCCCGCACCGCCAACACGTTCACCGACGAGCCGGTGACCGAGGAGCAGGTCCAGGCGGTCTACGACCTGGTCAAGTACGGCCCCACCGCCTTCAACCAGTCGCCGCTGCGCGTCATCCTGGTCCGCTCGGCAGAGGGCCGCGAGAGGCTCGTCCAGCACATGGCCGAGGGCAACCGGCCGAAGACCGCCGCCGCACCGCTGGTCGCGATCCTCGTCGCGGACAACGAGTTCCACGAGGAGCTCCCCGCGCTCATGCCGCACTTCCCGCAGGCCAAGGACGTGTTCTTCTCCGAGCGCCCGGTCCGCGAGAAGTCCGCCGCGCTCAACTCCGCGCTGCAGGCCGCCTACTTCATCGTCGGCGTCCGTGCCGCCGGGCTGGCCGCCGGCCCGATGACCGGCTACGACGCCGCGGGCATCGAGAAGGAGTTCCTCGACGGCGACCACCAGGTGCTCATGGTGGTCAACATCGGCAAGCCGGGCGAGGACGCCTCGCTCCCGCGCCTGCCGCGCCTGTCCTACGACGAGGTCGTCACGACCGTCTGAGGCCCCACAGACACCGAAGACCCCCGCGGCGCCTGGCGCTGCGGGGGTCTTCGCTGTCCGGGCGGACGCGGGTCAGGAGGCCGTCTCCAGCGCCGCCGCCATCTCCGTCAGCCGCTCCGTCGAGGCCGAGCCCGTGACCACGGTCGTCACGCCCTCGGCGTGCAGCACGAGGGCGTCGTACTTCGGGCCCTCCCAGTGCTGCCACGCCTCACCGGCCACCTCGCGGGTACGTCCGGTGTTCCTGGCGTCCTGGCTGACCTCGGAGACGTACTTCTTCGCCGGGGACGTGGACTGCTCCACCGCGACGTACTTGCCGTCCGGGTCGAGGAAGCCCAGGTGCCAGCCGGCGCCCGCCTGCCCCTCGTACGAGACGGAGGTCGGCTTCCACTCCTTCGACAGCCCGGCCGGGGCGGCCACCGGGTACGGTGCCGCGCGCCTCGCCGTCGCGAGCTCGACCCGGTAGTCCACGGCGCGGACCGGATCGGCCTTGTCGTCGTGCGGGACGAAGATGTAGATGACGCCCGCCAGTGCGGTGATGACCATCATCGACAGGAACATGTCCCGGACGGTCTGCTTGCCTCGCTTGCTTGCCACGGACTCAATGGTGGCATGGGCTCCCGGACGCCCGGCCACGGGGCTTCCGCTCATACGTGACCCGCTCTGCTCATTTTATCGACCTACCGATAGAGTCACAGCACCCTCTTTTCCGGTCGTCGTCGTACAGAAAGGTGCGCTCCGATGTCCGAGCATCATCTGCCGTCCCAGCTCGAGGTCTCTCCGGAGGCCCCCGACCGCAACCTGGCCCTGGAGCTGGTCCGGGTCACCGAGGCCGCCGCCATGGCCGCCGGGCGCTGGGTCGGCCGCGGCGACAAGATCGGCGCCGACGGCGCCGCTGTGAAGGCCATGCGAACCCTCGTCTCCACCGTTTCGATGAACGGCATCGTCGTCATCGGTGAGGGCGAGAAGGACGAAGCTCCCATGCTGTTCAACGGCGAGCGGGTCGGCGACGGCACCGGCGCCGAGGTCGACATCGCCGTCGACCCGATCGACGGGACCACGCTCAACGCCAAGGGCATGCCGAACGCGATCGCCGTGCTGGCCGCGGCCGACCGCGGCGCCATGTTCGACCCGTCCGCCGTCTTCTACATGGACAAGCTGGTGACCGGCCCCGAGGCGGCCGACTTCGTGGACATCAACGCGCCCGTGTCGGTGAACATCCGACGCGTCGCGAAGGCCAAGAACTCCACGCCCGAGGACGTCACCGTCGTCATCCTGGACCGTCCCCGGCACGAGGGCATCGTCAAGGAGATCCGGGAGACGGGCGCCCGGATCAAGTTCATCTCCGACGGCGATGTGGCCGGCTCCATCATGGCCGCCCGCGAGGGAACCGGCGTCGACCTGCTCATGGGCATCGGCGGCACCCCCGAGGGCATCATCTCGGCCTGCGCCATAAAGTGCCTCGGCGGTGTCATCCAGGGCAAGCTCTGGCCCAAGGACGAGGCCGAGCGTCAGCGTGCGCTGGACGCCGGGCACGACCTGGACCGGGTGCTGTCGACGGACGACCTGGTCAGCGGGGACAACGTGTTCTTCGTCGCCACCGGGATCACCGACGGTGAGCTGCTGCGCGGTGTGCGGTACCGCGCGGAGACGGCGACCACGGAGTCCCTGGTGATGCGCTCCAAGTCGGGCACGATCCGGAAGATCGACTCGACGCACCGGCTCTCGAAGCTGCGCGCCTACAGCGCGATCGACTTCGACCGCGCCAAGTAGCACCGTGCGGGCAGGGGTGAGGGGGGCTGCCCACCGGCAGCCCCCCTCACCCCTGTTCGCAGGTCTCAGCCGGCTGCGAGGTGCTCCGTGGGGGCCGCCGTCTTCAGCTCGATGTCGCGCCTGCGCCGCCGGGCGAGCACCACGCGGCGTTCGGCGGCCGTGAGGCCGCCCCACACCCCGTAGGGCTCGGGCTGTATGAGCGCGTGTTCGCGGCAGTCCACCATCACCGGGCACCGCGCGCAGACCTGCTTCGCGGCCTCCTCGCGTGACAGCCGGGCAGCAGTCGGCTCCTTCGACGGGGCGAAGAACAGCCCGGCTTCGTCCCGGCGGCACACCGCCTCCGCATGCCAGGGGCCTGCCTGGTCCTCCCGCGCAGGACTGCGCTGGGACGGCACGGCGGCGACCTGCAGGGGCTGATGCGGCAGTTGCAGCACGGTCTACTCCTGACGACGGCTTCGCGAGCGAGAGACGATGCAGCACTCCCTACCCGCTGTGCGCGCGCCTATGCACTGAGTGGCACCGGCTTCGGGGCCACCCAATTCCGCTCACCCGCCTTTTTGGCCGGAATTCGAGCCGTACCGGCCACCCGGCCTCAGCGGCCGAGGTGTTTGCGCAGCTGGTCGTGGAGGTTGGCAATGAGCTTGCCACGCTTGGGCTTTGCCTCGACGTTCCCGAAGACGGAATAGCCGTTGACTACGACCACCGGGGCTTCCGGGTCTGTCGATTCCAGTGTGTCGACTTCGAAATTGCCGAAAATACCTGTACCGCTGCCGCGCAGCGAGATGTTCTCGGGCACCCTGATCTCGACACTGCCGAAGATGGACGTCGCATTGATGACGGTCAGACGCTGGCCGAAAAGGGCCTCGGTCAGATCGATCTCGACACTGCCGAAGAGCGAGAAGGCGTTCGTGCGGCCGCCGACGCGCCAACGGCCCTTCCGGGTGGAGCTGCTGAAGACCGCCACCAGGTTCTCGGCGGGCCCGCTCGGCCCCTCGGGGCCGTACGCGTACGGAGAGGCGGCCGGCCGGCCGGTGGCCCCGCCGGCGGGCAGGTCCTGGACCAGCGGTCCCAGTTCACCCACGGTCTTGGCCCGGTAGACGAGTTCGACCCGCTCGGCGTGCTCCTCGGCGGTCAGCCGGCCCTCGGCCACGGCCTCCCGCAGGATGTCCGCGATCCGGTCGCGGTCCGCATCGGATGCGCGGATACCGGCGGGCGCGGGACCGGCCGGAGCGACGGGCTGCTGGGGCTGCTTTTCGAGGTCCACCGGCCCAGCGTACCCAAACGCGATAGATCGCGACCAGTACTCCTGCGGCACTTCCGCGGGATCCGGCCCCGTTCGGCCCCGGTCCGGTGACGGATCGGGCCACGGGCCCGTCATGATCCGGACGAAGGCGCCGGGCCGGATCCGGGTGAGCCTTACCTCACAGGCTCGCCGCCGCCGCGGGGTCCTACCCTGGTTGATGCGCTGCCCAAGGGAGGACGGCGCTGTCACCGAGTGAGGAATGGCCGTAATGCCAGAGTTTGCGTACTCCGATCTGCTCCCACTGGGAGAGGACACCACGCCGTACCGGCTGGTGACCGCCGAGGGCGTCTCGACCTTCGAGGCCGACGGCCGTACGTTCCTCAAGGTGGCTCCGGAGGCCCTGCGCACCCTCGCCGCCGAGGCCATGCACGACATCTCGCACTACCTGCGGCCCGCCCACCTGGCGCAGCTGCGGCGCATCGTGGACGACCCCGAGGCGTCGTCGAACGACAAGTTCGTCGCACTCGACCTCCTGAAGAACGCGAACATCGCCGCCGCGGGTGTCCTGCCCATGTGCCAGGACACCGGTACGGCGATCGTCATGGGCAAGCGCGGACAGAACGTGCTGACCGAGGGCGGTGACGAGGAGGCCCTGTCGCACGGCATCTTCGACGCGTACACCAAGCTCAACCTGCGGTACTCGCAGATGGCCCCGCTGAACATGTGGGACGAGAAGAACACCGGCTCGAACCTCCCGGCCCAGATCGAGCTGTACGCGACCGACGGCGGCGCGTACAAGTTCCTCTTCATGGCCAAGGGCGGCGGCTCGGCCAACAAGTCGTTCCTCTTCCAGGAGACCAAGGCGGTCCTCAACGAGACCTCCATGATGAAGTTCCTGGAGGAGAAGATCCGCTCACTGGGGACGGCCGCCTGCCCGCCGTACCACCTGGCGATCGTCGTCGGCGGTACGTCGGCCGAGTTCGCGCTCAAGACCGCGAAGTACGCCTCCGCGCACTACCTGGACGAGCTGCCCGCCGAGGGCTCCCCGACCGGCCACGGCTTCCGGGACAAGGAGCTGGAGGAGAAGGTCTTCGAGCTGACGCAGAAGATCGGCATCGGCGCGCAGTTCGGCGGAAAGTACTTCTGCCACGACGTGCGCGTGGTCCGCCTCCCCCGGCACGGCGCCTCGCTGCCCGTCGCCATCGCCGTGTCCTGCTCGGCCGACCGCCAGGCCACCGCGAAGATCACCGCCGAGGGCGTCTTCCTGGAGCAGCTGGAGAAGGACCCGGCGCGCTTCCTCCCGGACACCACCGACGAGCACCTCGACGAGGCGGGTGACGTCGTACGGATCGACCTCAACCGGCCGATGGACGACATCCTCGCCGAGCTGACCAAGTACCCGGTCAAGACCCGGCTCTCGCTGACCGGCCCGCTGGTCGTGGCGCGCGACATCGCGCACGCCAAGATCAAGGAGCGGCTCGACGCGGGCGAGGAGATGCCGCAGTACCTCAAGGACCACCCGGTGTACTACGCGGGCCCGGCCAAGACCCCCGAGGGGTACGCGTCCGGCTCCTTCGGCCCCACGACGGCCGGCCGCATGGACAGCTACGTCGCGCAGTTCCAGGCGGCGGGCGGCTCCAAGGTGATGCTCGCCAAGGGCAACCGGTCCAGGCAGGTCACCGACGCGTGCGACGCCCACGGCGGCTTCTACCTCGGTTCGATCGGCGGCCCCGCGGCGCGTCTCGCGCAGGACTGCATCAAGAAGGTCGAGGTCGTCGAGTACGAGGAGCTCGGCATGGAGGCGGTCTGGCGCATCGAGGTGGAGGACTTCCCCGCGTTCGTCGTGGTCGACGACAAGGGCAACGACTTCTTCACCGAGCCCGCCCCGGCACCGACGTTCACCAGCATTCCGGTGCGCGGCCCCGGCCTCGGCTGACCGGCCCGCACGCATCCAGGGGCGTTCCCGTTACCGCGGGGGCGCCCCTGGGGCATTCCCGCTCACCCGGGACATGCTCCTGTACGGCGGTGTGCGGCAATCATCAGGCGGTGGACATGAATGACCGCTCTTCACATGTGTGCAGATTGCCTATGTGTGGGCGGTACGGGTCCTGCGGGCCGGACGGCCGGGCGAGTATGAGCGGATGACGCCCGGTATCCACACCACGGACAACACGGCCCGCCCGGAACGCCGTTATCGATTTCTCGTCGCGGGTTACGCCGTCTCCTCGTACGGCACCTTCCTGAATACCGTGGCACTCAATCTCTTCGTCTATGCGACGACGGGCAGGGCGCTCGCCATGGGGCTGTTCATGGCCGTGCGGCTGGCGTCGGGATTCGCCGCGGGACTGGCGGCCGGCGCCCTGCTCGCCCGTTTCACGGCGAAGAGCGTCATGCTGTGGACGAACGCCGCGCAGGCCGCGGTGATGCTGTCGCTGGTCCTGGCGCCCGACGGTCTGCGGACGGGCGCGCTGATCGCGGTCTCCGTGGTCGTCGGGGCCTGCGGGACGCTGTTCATGGTGGCGTTGCGCAGTTCCGTGCCGGAGATGGTGGCCCCGGAACGCCTCACCTGGGCGAACTCGCTCTCCATCACGGCACGTTCGGTGGCGATGGTGGCCGGGTTCGCGTCCGCCGGTGTGGTGGTGTCGCTGGTGGGCTACACGGCGGCCTTCGTCATCGACATGGCGACCTTCGTGGTGTGTGCGGTGACGGTGGCCCTGCTGCCGGTCGCGGGCGGCGCCTCGGGCACGGGCGTGAAGGCGGAGCCGGCCGGGGACGCGGAGGCGGAGCCGCCGGGGCGGAGGCGGATGCCTGTCGCCCTCGCCGCGCTGGCCGCCGCGCCGGGCCTCGGGCTGATGGTGGCGCTGCGCGGGGTGGATGCCTTCGGCTCCTCGTCCCACAACGCCGCGCTGCCCGTCCACTCCAGCGCGCTGGACGCCTCGCACCCCGCGGTGTTCGTCAGTGCGTTCTGGTGCCTGTGGGCCGTCGGGAACATCGGCGCGCAGCAGGTGATCCAGCGCACCGCGCGGCGCACGGGCCGCGCGGTGGGTGCGCTGGGCTTCGGCTACGGGACGGTGGTGATGTCCGCGGCGTTCATCCTCGCGTTCACGGGTCTGCCGCTCGCCGCGACGGCTGCCGTCGCGCTGGTCGCCGGGGCGGCGGACGGGCTGACGGAGGTCTCGTACACCTCGCATCTGCAGACGCTCTCCGCCCGGCTGCGCGGCCACGCGTTCGGGCTGTCCGCGACCTTCGAGAACCTCGGCTTCGGCGTCGGCATGATCATCGTGGCTGCCGCGCTGGAGGGCTACAGCCCCCTGACCGTGGTCGCGTGGTCCCACGGGGCCGCCATCGTGGTCGCACTGGCGTTCCTGCTGCGGGTGTCCGCGCAGCAGGCCGGCGGGCCAGGGGTACGGCAACGGGTACGGCAGCCGCGTCGAGGTGACCGGGACGGCGCCGGAACACCCCTGGGCTGAGATACCGCGCACGGGCGGGAGCGGGGACGCCGCCCGCGCCCTGCCGGTTCATGGAGTTGCTCCAGGTATTTACTGACGGATGACGCCGCCGGAATACCTGGAACGCGACACGCGCTCATCTCCATCAGGAGGTTGGAACACATGGACGGATCGACCGAGGACCCGCAGTACCGCATCGAGCACGACTCGATGGGAGAGGTGAGGGTCCCCGCGCACGCCAAGTGGCGGGCCCAGACGCAGCGCGCCGTGGAGAACTTCCCCGTGTCCGGGCAGCGGATCGAGCGGGCCCACATCGAGGCGCTGGCCCGCATCAAGGCCGCCGCCGCCAAGGTCAACGCCGAGCTGAAGGTACTGGATCCCGAGATCGCGCAGGCGATCCAGGAGGCCGCCGCCGAGGTCGTCACGGGACGGTGGGACGAGCACTTCCCCATCGACGTGTTCCAGACAGGTTCCGGCACCTCGTCCAACATGAACACCAACGAGGTCGTGGCGACGCTCGCCACCGAGCGGCTGGGGCGTGAGGTCCACCCCAACGACCACGTCAACGCCTCGCAGTCGTCGAACGACGTGTTCCCCTCCTCCATCCACATCGCCGCGACCGCCGCGGTGACCGCGGATCTGATCCCCGCGCTGGAGCATCTGGCTGATTCCCTGGAGCGGAAATCAGCCGAATTTGCGGAGGTCGTGAAGTCGGGCCGTACGCATCTGATGGATGCCACACCCGTCACCCTGGGCCAGGAGTTCGGCGGCTACGCGGCACAGATCCGCTACGGCGTCGAGCGGCTGCGGGCCTCGCTCCCCCGCCTCGCCGAGCTCCCGCTGGGCGGTACGGCGGTGGGCACCGGGATCAACACCCCGCCCGGCTTCTCGGCCGCCGTGATCGCGGAGGTCGCCAGGACCACCGGACTGCCGCTCACCGAGGCGCGCAACCACTTCGAGGCGCAGGGGGCCCGGGACGGGCTCGTCGAGACGTCCGGCCAGCTCCGTACCGTCGCCGTCTCGCTCACCAAGATCTCCAACGATCTGCGCTGGATGGCCTCGGGTCCCCGCACCGGGCTGGCCGAGATCAATCTGCCCGACCTCCAGCCCGGTTCGTCGATCATGCCGGGCAAGGTCAATCCGGTGATCCCCGAGGCCGTGCTCATGGTCGCGGCCCAGGTCACTGGGAACGACGCCACGGTCGCGGCCGCCGGTGCGGCCGGCAACTTCGAGCTGAACGTGATGCTGCCGGTGATCGCCAGGAACCTTCTGGAGTCGGTGCGCCTGCTCGCGAACGCCTCCCGGCTGCTCGCCGACCGCACGGTCGACGGCATCACGGCCAACGTGGAGCGGGCCCGGCAGTACGCGGAGTCCTCGCCGTCGGTCGTGACCCCGCTGAACAAGTACATCGGCTACGAGGAGGCGGCGAAGGTCGCCAAGAAATCCCTGGCCGAGGGCACCACGATCCGGGAGACCGTGCTGGCCGGGGGGTACGTGGAGCGCGGCGACCTGAGTGTGGAGCAGCTCGACGAGGCCCTGGACGTGTTGCGTATGACCAGGCCCTGACGCGTATCGCAGCGTGCGGGCGCCCGCGTCCGTAAGATCTCTTCATGACAGCCACGGAAGCGGGTACGGGAGCAGGCACCGGTGCCGGTGCGGGAAACGGCACGCACTGGGCACCGGGGGACCAGATCCTCTGGCGCTACCGCGGCAACGGCGGCGGGAGCCCCGTGCACATCTGCCGGCCGGTCACCGTCGTCCAGGACACCGACGAACTGCTCGCCGTGTGGATGGCGCCCGGCACGGAGTGCGTGAAGCCCGTACTCGCCGACGGCACCCAGGTGCACGCCGAGCCGCTGGCCACCCGCTACACGCGCCCGCGCACCACGGTGCGCTCGCGCTGGTTCGGCGCGGGTGTGCTGAAGCTCGCCCGGCCGGGCGACCCGTGGTCGGTCTGGCTGTTCTGGGACCGCGGCTGGCTCTTTCGCAACTGGTACGTCAACCTCGAGGAACCCCGCGCCCGCTGGACGGGGGGCGTCGATTCCGAGGATCACTTTCTCGACATCTCCGTGAACCCCGACCGCAGCTGGGAGTGGCTCGACGAGGACGAGTTCGCCCAGGCCCAGCGGGTCGGGCTGATGGATGCCGCCACCGCCCGGGGCGTGCGGGAGGCGGGCCTGGCCGCGGTCGACGTGATCCGGGCCTGGGGGGCTCCGTTCCGGGACGGCTGGGAGCACTGGCGGCCCGATCCGCAGTGGCGGGTTCCCCCGCTGCCGGATGACTGGGACCGCACCCCTGCCCCCACCCGGTCGTGAGACCCTTGATGCACCCCAGGGGGGCAAACGTAGGATCGCCTTCCACCATCCACGTCACCACAACCGGCGGACGTGGCACGGGACCTGACCACAAGTCATCGAACAAGTCGCACACGTCGCATGAGCCGCACGGGACACGGAGCCGGGCGGGTCGTGCGGTCGTCTGAACCGCTACGAGGGGGTGGAGATGTGCTCGCTGTCCGCTGCCCCGTCGCCGGAATGACCGATATCGGCCCACCGCGCGGCCGTACGGTTTCGGCCCCGCTTATGAGGGCATCCGGTGACAGCCGTTGTTCTTACCGCTCTTGCCGGGGCACAGTGGCGCCCCACGAGGTGATTGCCTCATACAACCGGCCCGGACGGACGGAATCCCACGCGTGACGGAGCATCCCACCTCCCACGAAGGCCGGCAGCCCCTCGCTGCCCGGTCGCAGGAACGCGCCCGGCCCCGGCAGCAGGAGTCCGGACCGGGTGCCGCTGCCACCGCCGCGATCCCCGGCCCCTCCGCGGTGCCGAATCCGGGACCCGGTACCGCCCCGGAGTCCGCCACGCCCGGCGTCGACACCCAGGCGGTCACCCGCCGCGAGGGCGACCGGCTGCGTTTCGTCGGCGCGGCGACCCGCCGGATCGCCCGGGGCATAGACCTCGACGAGATCGTGCTCGGCCTGTGCCGGGCCAGCGTGCCGACGTTCTCGGACGCCATACTCGTCTATCTGCGCGACCCTCTCCCGGTGGGCGACGAGCGTCCGGTCAACCCCTTCGTGCTGCGGCTGCGCCGTACGGACAGGCTGCGGCTGACCGACGAGGACAGCGAGAACGGCCCGGAGGGCGAGCGGCTGCGGCTGCCCGTCACCGACCCGCAGGCCGGCCTGCTGCCCGCCGCCGACCTGTGCGAGGTCCTGGCGGGCGGTGCGCTCGCCGAGGTGCTCCGCGGGGTGCGTCCCGTCTTCGGGGACTCCGCCGCGGCCCGCGTCGCCCTGCCCGAACTGCTCGGGGCGGGCCGGACCGTGCCCACGGGACACCGCGCGATCCTGGCACCGCTGCGGGGCCGGCGCCGGGTCATCGGCGCCGCCGTCTTCCTCCGCGGCACGGACCGCCCGCCCTTCGAGGCCAACGACCTGCTCGTCGCGGCCCAGCTCGCCACGCACACCGCGCTCGGCATCGACAAGGCCGTGCTGTACGGCCGCGAGGCGTACATCGCCGACGAGCTGCAGCGCACGATGCTGCCCGACTCGCTGCCGCAGCCCACCGGCGTACGCCTGGCCTCCCGCTACCTTCCGGCCGCCGAGACGGCCCGGGTCGGCGGTGACTGGTACGACGCGATCCCGCTGCCGGGCAGCCGGGTCGCCCTGGTCGTCGGCGATGTGATGGGCCACTCCATGACGTCCGCGGCGATCATGGGCCAGCTGCGCACCACCGCGCAGACCCTGGCCGGTCTCGACCTGCCGCCGCAGGAGGTCCTGCACCATCTGGACGAGCAGGCGCAGCGGCTCGGCAGCGACCGGATGGCGACCTGCCTGTACGCGGTGTACGACCCGGTCGCGCACCGGATCACCATCGCCAACGCCGGCCACCCGCCGCCCGTGCTCCTGCATCTGGGCGGCCGGGCCGAGGTGCTGCGGGTACCGCCGGGTGCTCCGATCGGCGTCGGCGGGGTCGACTTCGAGGCCGTCGAGCTGGACGCGCCGGCCGGTGCCACGCTGCTGCTGTACACGGACGGCCTGGTGGAGTCCCGGCTGCGGGACGTCTGGACGGGGATCGAGCAGCTGCGGGAGCGGCTCGCCGCGACGGCGCAGCTGACCGGGCCGGACCATTCGCCGCCGCTCGAGGCGCTCTGCGACGACGTGCTCGACATGCTGGGCCCCGGCGACCGGGACGACGACATCGCCCTGCTGGCCGCCCGTTTCGACGGGATCGCGCCGAGCGACGTCGCCTACTGGTTCCTGGAACCTGAGGACGCGGCTCCGGGCCGGGCCCGCAGGCTGGCCCGCAGGGCGCTCAGCCGGTGGGGGCTGGACGCCCTCTCGGACGAGGTGGAGCTGCTGGTCAGCGAGGTGGTGACCAATGCGGTGCGGTACGCGGAGCGCCCCGTGACCCTGCGGCTGCTGCGGACCGACATCCTGCGCTGCGAGGTCGGCGACGACTCCCCTCAGCTGCCCCGGCAGCGCCGCGCCCGCGACACGGACGAGGGCGGACGCGGTCTGTTCCTGGTCAACCGGCTGGCCCGGAGGTGGGGGGCCACCCGGCTCTCCACGGGCAAAGTGGTCTGGTTCGAGATGGCTATTCCGGGCTCGTAGTACTTCATCCCGTTCTGGACCCTTTCCAGATGTTGCCGACCTCCCGTCGGCGGAGTTGACTTCAGTCGTGAACGAAGCGACCTGACCGAAACCCCACACCGACGGGAGGCCGATCGTGACCGAGGAAGCCGGCAAGGTTCCTTACACCACGAACAACGCCGGGATCCCGGTGGAGAGCGACGAACATTCGCTCACCGTCGGATCCGACGGCCCGATCCTGCTCCAGGACCACTACCTCATCGAGAAGATGGCCCAGTTCAACCGTGAACGGGTCCCCGAACGGGTGGTCCACGCCAAGGGCTCCGGCGCCTATGGCATCTTCGAGGTGACGAACGACGTCAGCCAGTTCACCAAGGCGGACCTCTTCCAGCCGGGCAAGCGCACAGAGATGCTCGCCCGCTTCTCCACGGTCGCCGGTGAACAGGGCTCGCCCGACACCTGGCGCGACCCGCGCGGATTCGCACTGAAGTTCTATACCGAGCACGGCAACTACGACATGGTCGGCAACAACACGCCGGTCTTCTTCGTACGGGACCCCATGAAGTTCCAGGACTTCATCCGCTCCCAGAAGCGCCGCCCGGACAGCGCGGTGCGCGACCACAACATGCAGTGGGACTTCTGGACCCTCTCGCCGGAGTCGGCGCACCAGGTCACCTGGCTGATGGGCGACCGGGGCATCCCGAAGACGTACCGCCACATGAACGGCTACAGCTCGCACACCTATATGTGGGTGAACGCGGGCGGCGAGCGGTTCTGGGTGAAGTACCACTTCAAGACCGACCAGGGCATCGACTTCTACACGCAGGCCGACGCCGACGCGATGGCCGGGACCGACGGCGACGCCCACCGCCGCGACCTGTTCGACTCGATCGAGCGCGGCGACCACCCGAGCTGGACCCTGAAGGTCCAGATCATGCCGTTCGACGACGCGCCGGACTACCGGTTCAACCCGTTCGACCTGACCAAGGTGTGGCCGCAGGGCGACTACCCGCTGATCGAGGTCGGCCGGATGACGCTCAACAAGAATCCGGAAGACTTCTTCATCCACATCGAGCAGGCGTCCTTCGAGCCGTCGAACATGGTGCCCGGCATCGGTCCGTCGCCCGACAAGATGCTGCTCGGCCGGCTCTTCTCGTACCCGGACACCCACCGGTACCGGATCGGCCCGAACTATCTGCAGCTGCCGCCCAACCGGCCCCGTTCGCCCGTCCGCTCATACGCGAAGGACGGCCCCATGCGGTACGAGCCGGCGCGCACGGGCGCTGTCTACGCCCCGAACTCGTACGGCGGCCCCGCGGCGGACACCGCCCGCTTCGGGGAGCCCGCGGGCTGGGCCACGGCGGGCGAGATGGTGCACGAGGCGTACACGCTGCGCAAGGACGACGACGACTGGGGCCAGCCGGGCACGCTGGTGCGCGAGGTGATGGACGACGCGGCGCGGGAGCGGCTCGTCTCCAACGTCTCCGGCCATCTGCTGGACGGCGTGAGCAAGCCGGTCCTGGAGCGTGCGCTGCAGTACTGGCGCAACATCGACAAGGCCGTCGGCGACCGGATCGCCAAGAAGGTGAACGGCGGCTGACGCACGGCATGCGGGAGGGGCGGTGTCGGTGACACCGCCCCTTCCGCATGCTCACTGTCCCAGCAGACCGTTCCCGGGCCGCTCACCCGGCGGCTGGTCCCCGTCATCGGGATCCTTCGTCGCGCTGGGATCGTCGCTCGGCGTCCCCGAGGGCGACTCGCTCGGCGGCCAGCTCGGCGTCGTCTCCTCGCTCGGCGTCTCGCTCGGCGTCTCGGTGGGATCCTGGGTCTCCTCGGAGGGGGTCTCCTCCGGGGTCTCCGTCTCCGACGGCGTGGCCGAGGGGCTCTCGGTCACGGCCGTCTCACCGCGCTCCACGCCCTCCAGGTCGAAGGTGGCGTCCGAACCGCCGCCGAGTGCGCCGAGGGTGTAGTCCGCCCAGATCTTCGCGGGGAATCCGCCACCGTTGGCGCGGCCGGAGTTGGCCGTACCGGTCAGGGTGACCTGGCCGCCGCCTTCCTTGGTGGACTCGCCGTACAGGGCCACGACCGTGGAGAGCTCCGGGGTGTAGGCCGCGAACCAGGCGGCCTTGTTGTTCTCCGACGTACCCGTCTTGCCCGCCGCGTCGTAGGCCGAGGTGTTGGCCTCGCGGCCGGAGCCGATGTCGACGACCTCGGTGAGCGCCTTGGTCACCGTGTCGGCGGACGCCCGGCTGATCACCTGCTCGCCGGTGCCGTCGACCGGCTCCATGGTGCGGTCACGGTGCTTCGCGGACTTGACGATGGTCGGGGTGACCTTCTTGCCGTGGTTGTCCAGGGTGGCGTACACCCCGGCCATGTCCCAGGTCGAGGCGTTCATGGTGCCCAGGGTGATCGCGGGCGCCACGGGGAAGTTCTTGTCGGGTACGCCCATGGCCAGCGCGGTCTTCTTCACGGCGCTCGGGGTGACGTCGACGACCATCTGCGCGAAGACGGAGTTGATCGACTTGTCCATCGCCTTCTGCACGGTGGGGTTGTCGTAGCTGATGTCATCCTCGTTCTGCGGGTTGAACGGGATGTCGCTGCCCACGACGGGGCGCTTGCTGGTGCCGTCGTAGACCGTGTCGAGACCGATCACGTCGCCGTCCTGGGTCTTCGACCCGTTCTCCAGCGCGGAGGCGAGCACCAGCGGCTTGAAGGTGGACGCGGGCTGGTAGTCCTGCCGGGTGGCGTTGGACATCCAGTGCTCGGTGGCACCGACGCCGCCGTAGAGCGCGAGGACCTTGCCCGTCTTCGGGTCCACGGAGGTGGCACCGGCCTGGACGGTCGCGTCGGTCTTGTTGCCCTTGCGGTCGAGCTTGCTCTCCAGCTGGCGGTCGACCGACTTCTCGAGCTGCTTCTGCTTCTTCTTGTCGACGTTGAGGGTGACCGTCCAGCCGCCGGCCTCGCGCATCTCCTCGGTGATGCCCTGCCGCGCCATCTCCTGGTTGGCCGCCTCGACGAGATAGCCGGTCTGGCCCTCCAGGCCGGGGGCGGCCTTGGGGGACTTCGGAACGGGGAACGTCAGCTTGTCGCGCTCGGCCTGGTCGAGCCAGCCCTCGCCGACCATGTTGTTCAGGGTGTAGGCCCAGCGCTCCTTGACGAGCTTCTTGCCGGTCGGCGAGGCGACCGCCCAGTCGTACTGGCTGGGTGCCTGGAGCAGGGCAGCGAGATAGGCGCCCTGGGAGACGTCGAGGTCCTTGGCGTCGACCCCGTAGTAGGCCTGCGCCGCCGCCTGGATGCCGCTCGCACCGCGTCCGTAGTACACGGTGTTGAGGTACCCGGCGAGGATGTCGTTCTTCTTCATCCGCTGGTCGACCTTGAGCGAGATCACCAGCTCCTTGAGCTTGCGGGTGACCGTCTGGTCCTGCGTGAGGTAGTAGTTCTTCACGTACTGCTGGGTGATCGTCGAGCCACCCTGCTTGCCCTTGCCGGAGAGCGTGTTGAGCACGCCGCGCGTGGTGCCCTTGAGGTCGACGCCCTGGTCCCGGTAGAAGGACTTGTTCTCGGCGGCGACGAAGGCGTGCTGGACCTTCTTGGGCACGACGGCGAGGTCCACGATCTCGCGGTTGACGCCGGTGCCGGTACGGGCCAGGAGCGTGCCGTCGCTGTACTTGTAGACGTTGCTCTGCTTCTCGGCCTGGGCGTTGGCCGCCGGTACGTCCACGTACATGTAGAGCGCGACGAAGGCGCCCATCACCAGCAGGCAGAGTCCGAAGAAGGTGCCCAGCATCTTCCGCCAGGTGAAGAGTCCGCGTATGCCGCCGCTCTTCGCAGCCCGGCGCGCTCCCCGCCCCTGAGCTCGTCGCGCATCCGCTCGACCCATTGCTGTGGTGCTCCTGTTCCTCTGCTCGTTCTGCTCCGGTCAGACCAATCAGCTAACACCGAAAGCACGGACAAATGGCAAGCGATCCGGTCTTTTCCGGACGTGACAATCAGCACCTGTCACAAAGGAACCGACTCACGAGGGGTGCACAAGGTTGCGACGTCGGATAATGTGAAATCACATTGCTAGCGCGGCGCTATGCCGCCCGAAACGGGGGAACCATGTCCGCACCGCACGACCGTCCCGACTCCGCCGGCCCCGCCGCCGACCTGACGCCGGACGCTCCCGAGATGCCCGCTCCCCAGGTCAGGGAGACCACCGCGCACTCCATCCCCGGCGGCCTCGGACTGCTGCTGACCGTCCTCGGGGTGTTCGTCGGCGTCGGCCTGGCCATCGGCGGCGGCGTTCTCGGCGCCAACGGGCACAACGGCATCGGTATCCCGCTCTTCATCCTCGGCGTGCTGCTCGTCATCGCCTCGTTCTTCTGCATGAGCGGTGTGAAAATGGTCGCTCCGGGCGAGGCGCGGGTCATCCAGCTCTTCGGCCGGTACGTCGGCACGATCCGCTCGGACGGTCTGCGCTGGATCAACCCGCTGACCTCCAGCCGCAAGATCTCCACCCGGGTCCGCAACCACGAGACGGCCGTCCTGAAGGTCAACGACGCCTACGGCAACCCGATCGAGCTCGCCGCGATCGTCGTCTGGAAGGTCGAGGACACCGCGCAGGCGCTGTTCGAGGTGGACGACTTCCTGGAGTTCGTCGCCACGCAGACCGAGGCGGCCGTGCGGCACATCGCGATCGAGTACCCGTACGACGCCCATGACGAGGGCGGCCTCTCGCTCCGCGGCAACGCGGAGGAGATCACCGAGAAGCTCGCCGTCGAGCTCACCGCGCGGGTGCAGGCCGCGGGCGTGCTGATCATCGAGTCGCGCTTCAGCCACCTCGCGTACGCCCCCGAGATCGCCTCCGCGATGCTCCAGCGGCAGCAGGCGGGGGCGGTCGTCGCGGCCCGTCAGATGATCGTCGAGGGAGCGGTGGGCATGGTCGAGATGGCCCTGACCCGCATCGCCGAACAGGACATCGTCGAGCTCGACTCCGAGCGCAAGGCGGCGATGGTCAGCAACCTGATGGTGGTGCTGTGCGGTGACCGTGCGGCGCAGCCGGTCCTGAACACGGGCACGCTCTACCAGTGACGGACGACGCCTCCACCCCTGCCGCCCGGCGGCCGCAGCGCAAGCAGATGCTGCTGCGGCTGGATCCCGCGGTGCACGACGCGCTGGCCCGCTGGGCCTCGGACGAGCTGCGCAGCGCGAATGCGCAGATCGAGTTCCTGCTGCGGCGGGCGCTGGCGGAGGCGGGGCGGCTGCCGGGCGGTGCGGCGCCGATCCCCCGCCGGGGACGCCCGCCGAATCCCGCACCTCCCCCACAGGACGCCGCGGAGTGACCTCGCACCCGTGTCAGGGGCTCCGCCCCGGACCCCCGCGCTTCAGTCGCCGGCGGGGCTTGAATGTGCGGGGTGCCGGATCAGGCCCGTCCGGCGATTGAGGACCCGGGGGTCCGGGGGCAGGGCCCCCGGGGTGGCCCCCGCACCCGTATACGCGCGAGGTATACACGCGATGTAGAGTGCCGCCATGTCAATCGGTCACACCCTCCTCGGGCTCCTCGAATCCGGCCCCCGCCACGGCTACGACCTCAAGCGCGCCTTCGACGACAAGTTCGGCCACGACCGGCCCCTCCACTACGGCCAGGTCTACGCGACCATGTCCCGGCTGCTGAAGAACGGGCTCGTCGAGGTCGACGGCGTCGAGTCCGACGGCGGCCCCGAGCGCAAGCGCTACGCCATCACCGACGCCGGCATCACCGACGTCACCACCTGGCTGGCGCAGCCGGAGAAGCCGGAGCCGTATCTCCAGTCGACCCTGTACACGAAGGTCGTCCTGGCCCTGCTCACCGGCCGCAGCGCCGCCGATCTGCTGGACGCCCAGCGCTCCGAGCACCTGCGCCTGATGCGCATCCTCACCGACCGCAAGCGCAAGGGCGACCTCGCCGACCAGCTGATCTGCGACCACGCCCTCTTCCACCTCGAGGCGGACCTGCGCTGGCTGGAGCTGACCGCGGCCCGCCTGGACCAGCTCGCCGCGGTGGTGGCGGCGTGACCCCGGCCGGCTCCCTGCTCGTCGCCCACGACCTGCGCAAGACCTACGGTTCGACGGCCGCGCTCGACGGCGCCTCGTTCTCCGTCCACCCCGGCGAGGTCGTCGCGGTCATGGGCCCCTCCGGCTCCGGCAAGTCGACCCTCCTGCACTGCCTCGCCGGGATCATCACCCCCGACTCGGGCACCGTCACCTACGCGGGCCGTGAGCTCTCCGCCATGTCGGACGCGCAACGAAGTGCCCTGCGGCGCAGCGATTTCGGCTTCGTGTTCCAGTTCGGCCAGCTCGTCCCCGAGCTGACCTGCGTGGAGAACGTCGCCCTGCCGCTCCGGCTGAACGGCACCCGGCGCAAGGAGGCCGAGCGCACGGCCCTGCAGTGGATGGAGCGCCTCGAGGTCGACGGCCTGGCCGCCCAGCGTCCCGGCGAGGTCTCCGGCGGTCAGGGCCAGCGCGTCGCCGTGGCCCGTGCCCTCGTCGCATCGCCCAAGGTGGTCTTCGCGGACGAGCCGACCGGCGCGCTGGACTCCCTCAACGGCGAGCGCATCATGGAACTGCTCACCGAGTGCGCACGGTCGGCCAACACGGCCGTCGTCCTCGTGACGCACGAGGCGCGGGTCGCCGCGTACTCGGACCGCGACGTCGTCGTGCGCGACGGCCGCTCCCGCGATGCGGAGTACGCCGTATGACCTGGCTGCGCGATCTCGGCCTCGGCATACGCTTCGCCGCCGCGGGCGGGCGCGAGGGCTGGGCACGGACCGCGCTCACCGCCGTGGGCGTCGGCCTGGGCGTGGCCCTGCTGCTGGCCGCCTCGTCCGTCCCCCAACTGCTGGACCAGCGCTCCGCTCGTGAGCGTGCCCGCGAGGAGGTCGCGGCCTCGCGCGAGGCCGACGTCCGGAAGTCGGACAGCACGGTCCTGCGGATCAGTGCGGAGACGGAGTACCGCGGCCGCTCCGTCGGCGGGTTCCTGATGCGCGCGGAGGGCACCCGACCGGCCACCCCGCCCGGAGTCGCGGGCTTCCCCGGTCCGCAGGAAATGGTGGTCTCCCCCGCCCTCCGGGAACTGCTGGCGTCCTCCGAGGGCGAACTCCTCAGGGAGCGGCTGCCGTACCGGATCTCCGGAACGATCGGCGATCCGGGTCTGCTCTCCCCGGGCGAGCTGCTCTTCTACGCGGGCAGCGACAGCCTGACCACCGCCGCCGGCGGCCACCGGCTGGCCGGGTACGGGAACGACACCGAGGGCGATCGGCTCCCGCCCCTCCTGGTCGTGCTGGTCATCATCATCTGCGTCGTCCTGCTGGTGCCCGTCGCGATCTTCATCGCCACGGCCGTACGGTTCGGCGGCGACCGCCGCGACCGCCGGCTCGCCGCGCTGCGCCTGGTCGGTACGGATATCCGGTCGACCCGCCGGATCGCGGCCGGTGAGGCGTTGTTCGGCTCGGTGCTCGGTCTGCTGGCCGGCCTGGTGTTCTTCCTGGTGGGCCGATCGTTCGTGGGCTCCGTCGAGCTGTGGGACCACAGCGCCTTCCCGTCCGATCTGGTGCCCGCCCCGTGGCTGGCCGCGCTGATCGCCGTCGCGGTGCCCCTCGCCGCCGTGTTCGTCACCCTGGCCGCCCTGCGGTCCGTGGTCATCGAACCGCTCGGTGTCGTACGGGGCGCCCGTGCCCGCAGGCGCCGCCTGTGGTGGCGTCTGCTCATGCCCGCACTGGGTCTCGTGGTGCTGGGACTCACCGGCAGGGTCGACGAGGCCACGCCCGTCAGCCCGTACCCGATCGCGGCCGGCGCCGTACTGGTCCTGGTCGGGCTGGCGCTGCTGCTGCCCTGGCTCGTCGAGGCGTTCGTGAACCGGCTGCGCGGCGGCCCGGTGCCCTGGCAGCTCGCCGTCCGCCGGCTCCAGCTGAACAGCGGGGCGGCGACCCGCGCGGTCAGCGGGATCACGGTCGCGGTGGCGGGGGCGGTGGCCCTGCAGATGCTGTTCGCCGCCATGGCCGACGACTTCGAGCGGGTCACGGGGCAGGACCCCTCGCGCGCCCAGTTCCACACGTACTCCGAGAAGGTCTCCGGGGACGCGGCCACCCGCACCGTCGAGGCGTTCCGGGCCACCAAGGGGGTGGAAACCGTCATCGGGACGGTCGAGACGTACGTGACCCGGCCGGGGACGTACACGGCCGACGAGATACAGCCCACCACCTCACTCAGCATCGGTGACTGCGCGACCCTGATGGAGATCGCCGAGATCACCTCCTGCAAGGACGGAGACGTCTTCGTCGTCCATCCGAGGGGTGACAGGGAGATGTCCGACTGGGTCGACCAGACGGCACGCAAGGGCGAGGAGATCGAGCTCGACCCCACCGTCGGCACCGCGGCCGGCGCGAAGCCCCTGCGGTGGACACTGCCCGCCGATGCACGGACCGTGACCTCTGCCCGCGATCCGCTGGGCGAGGACCACTGGGGCATCATGGCGACGGTCGGCGCGATCGACCCGCGTACGTTGCCGAACGCCCAGACCATGGCGCAGATCCGGGTCGACGGGAGCGTCGAGGACGCAGCCGAGTACGTGCGGAACACGGCGGCCAGGATCGACCCCGGGATGCGGGTCGGCACCCTGACCTCGGTGACGCGCGACCGGCAGTACGCGAGCGTGCAGACCGGCCTCCGGTTCGGTGCCGCGGCGACCCTGCTGCTGATCGCCGCGTCCATGCTGGTCTCCCAGCTGGAGCAGCTCCGGGAGCGCAAGCGGCTGCTGTCGGTCCTGGTCGCCTTCGGCACCAGGCGCGTCACCCTGGGCTGGTCGGTGCTCTGGCAGACCGCCGTCCCGGTGGTCATCGGCCTGCTGGCCGCGCTCGTGGGCGGCCTCGGGCTCGGCGCCGTGCTGACCTGGATGATCGCCAAGACGGTGACGCAGTGGTGGCTGTTCCTGCCGATGGTGGGCACGGGCGCGGGCATCGTCCTGGCCGTGACCCTGCTGTCGCTCCCCCTGCTGTGGCGCATGATGCGCCCGGACGGCCTGCGTACGGAGTGACGCCGCACGGGCGCGGTCCCGTCCTCCCGGGGACAGGACCGCGCTCAGCCGGCCGTCGGCACCCGTACCGGAAGGGTCACCAGGGCCTCCCGCAGCGCCGCGGCGAACTCCTCGAACTCCTCGTGCCGCGCCGTCCCCGTACGGATCGCCAGGGCGATCCGCCGCGAGGGGGCCGGATCCGCGAAGTACCCGGTGGCCAGCGCCTCGTTGCGCCCGGTCTCCACCGTCACCGCCGTCCGGGGCAGCAGCGTCACCCCGAGACCGCCCGCGACGAGCTGCACCAGCGTGGAGAGCCCCGCGGCGGTCGTCGTCACCGGCGCCCCCTCGGTGCGCCCCGCCTCGCGGCAGATGTCCAGCGCCTGGTCGCGCAGGCAGTGCCCCTCGTCGAGCAGCAGCAGCGGCAGATCCCGCAGGGCCTCCCGCGGAATGTCGGTGCGCCCGCCCAGCCGGTGCTCCTGCTCCATGACGAGGACGAAGTCCTCGTCGAACAGCGGCAGTTCGGTGACACCGGGCATGCCGAGCGGGACGGCGAGCAGCAGCAGGTCCAGCCGCCCCGCCGCCAGCCCCTCCAGCAGCGAGGAGGTCTGCTCCTCGTGCACCTGGAGGTCCAGCTCGGGGTAGCGCTCATGGACCAGCCGCAGCACCGCGGGCAGCAGGTACGGCGCGACGGTCGGGATCACACCGAGCCTGAGCACCCCGGTGAACGGCGCCCGCACCGCCTCCGCCTCCTCCATCAGCTCGCCCACGGCCTCCAGCACCGCGTCGGCCCGCACCGCGAGCCGCTCCCCGGCGGGCGAGAGCAGCACCTTGCGCGTCGTACGCTCGATGAGCTGGACACCCAGTGCCACCTCGAGCGCCGACACCGCTCCGGAGAGTGCGGGCTGACTCATCCCGATTGCTGCCGCCGCGTCCCGGAAGTGCAGATGCTCCGCGACGGCCGCGAAGGCGCGCAGCTGCGAGAGGCTGGGCTGCTTGGCCCTGATGCCCTGATTTATGTACGCCACTGATAGGTACCTCCGATCATCACGACCGAGTGTAGCTATTTCCGTGATCAATGCACTCTGTGCCAAGGTGGAGACCGTCCAACCCCCAGGAACACCCCCAAAAAGGGAATTCCTATGCTTCAAGGAGTGCGCGTGCTCACTGTCGGTGACAAGTTCCCCCAGTTCGACCTGACCGCTTGTGTGTCGTTGGAGACCGGCAAGGAGTTCGAGCAGATCAACCACAAGACCTACGAGGGTCAGTGGAAGATCGTCTTCGCATGGCCGAAGGACTTCACCTTCGTGTGCCCCACCGAGATCGCCGCCTTCGGCAAGCTCAACGAGGAGTTCGCCGACCGCGACGCCCAGATCCTCGGCTTCTCCGGTGACTCCGAGTTCGTGCACCACGCCTGGCGCAAGGACCACCCGGACCTGACGGACCTGCCCTTCCCCATGCTGGCCGACTCGAAGCACGAGCTCATGCGTGACCTCGGCATCGAGGGCGAGGACGGCTTCGCCCAGCGCGCCGTCTTCATCGTCGACCAGAACAACGAGATCCAGTTCACGATGGTGACCGCCGGTTCCGTGGGCCGTAACCCCAAGGAGGTCCTGCGGGTCCTCGACGCCCTGCAGACCGACGAGCTCTGCCCCTGCAACTGGACCAAGGGCGAGAACACCCTCGACCCGGTCGCGCTCCTCTCGGGCGAGTGAGCTGATACCCCCATGGCACTCGACGAACTGAAGTCCGCGATCCCGGACTTCGCCAAGGACCTGAAGCTGAACCTCGGCTCGGTCATCGGGAACAGTGAGCTCCCTCAGCAGCAGCTCTGGGGCACCGTCCTGGCCTGCGCGATCGCCTCGCGCTCGCCGAAGGTGCTGCGTGAGCTCGAGCCGGAGGCGAAGGCCAACCTCTCCGCCGAGGCGTACACCGCGGCGAAGTCGGCTGCGGCCGTCATGGCGATGAACAACGTCTTCTACCGCACCCGGCACCTGCTGTCGGACCCCGAGTACGGGAACCTCCGTGCGGGCCTGCGGATGAACGTCATCGGCAAGCCGGGCGTGGAGAAGGTCGACTTCGAACTGTGGTCGCTCGCCGTCTCCGCGATCAACGGCTGCGGCCAGTGCCTGGACTCCCACGAGCAGGTGCTGCGCAAGGCCGGCGTGGACCGTGAGACCATTCAGGAAGCCGTAAAGATCGCTTCGGTGATCCAGGCTGTCGGCGTGACCCTCGATGCCGAGGCCGTGCTCGCCGAGTAGCACCCGCAGTACCCATGTACGAGAAGGGCCCCGAGGACGACCGACCGTCCCCGGGGCCCTTCTTATGTGTCCGTGCGCCCTACTGCTTCCCGGGCTCGTCCTGCGTGTCCGTCCCGTCGTCGTCGGCGGGCGCCTCCCGGGCCCGCCGTGCCCCGGGAGCCTCCGTCGGCGCCACTCCGATCGCCGTCGCGCCGTGTGGCTGCGGCGAGTGGCGCAGGGCGGCCTCCCGCCCGTACGCCCGCAGATAGCCGACCACCGTGTTCGTCACGGCGACCAGCGGTACGGCGACGACCGCGCCGCCGATGCCGGCGATCATGCCGCCCGCCGCGACCGAGAGGACGACGGCCAGCGGGTGGACGCGCACCGCGCGGCCGAGGATGAACGGCTGCAGGATGTGGCCCTCGATCTGCTGCACGGCCAGCACCACGATCAGCACCATCAGCGCGGTGAACACGCCCTGGGTGACGAGCGCGACGACCACGGCGAGCGCCCCGGAGATCACGGCGCCGACCAGTGGGATGAACGCGAAGAGGAAGATGAACACGGCCAGCGGCACCGCCATCGGCACATCGAGGAAGTAGATCCCGAGTCCGATGAAGATCGCGTCGATCAGGGCGACGATCACCGTGCCCCGCACATAGGCGGTCAGCGTGCGCCAGGCGCGCGGTCCGGCGCCGGCGACGCCCGGCCGGGCCTGGGCGGGTACCAGCTTGAGCACCCACTGCCAGATGCGCTTCCCGTCGTACAGCAGGAAGAGCGTCGAGAACATCGCCAGCAGTATCCCGGTGAGGACCTCCACCATCACGGTGACGCCCTGCAGTCCGGCCGAGGTGATCTCCTCGGTGTTGGTGCCGACGGTGTCGCTGAGGTTCTTCGCGATGTCGTTGATCTGCGACTCGGTGACATGGAACGGGCTGTCCAGGAGCCAGCGCTTCAGCTCGTCGATGCCGTCACGCACCCTGTCGGACAGCGTGTCGAGGTTGTCCATCACCTGCCACACGACGAACCAGCCGACCAGGCCCATGACGACGAAGCCGAGGACCGCGGTGACGGCGGTGGCGAGACCGCGAGGCAGTCCGAGCCGTTTCAGCCGCACGACGGTCGGCTGGAGCATGGCGGTCACGAGCAGTGCGGCGACGAAGGCCAGGACGACCAGCTGCACGGCGCTGATGATCCGCATCAGCACCCAGAGCGTGCCCGCGAGCACCAGCAGCCGCCAGCCGGCCTCCGCCGCGACGCGCATCCCCCAGGGGATCGCCGCCACCGGATCGGGCCTGGCGGCCACGGAGGGGGCGTACGCGGGCGGGCGGGGCACCTGCTCGGCGGCGGCCGCATTCGCGGCCGCCACGGTGGAGAGGGTCGAGGAGGACACGGAAGCGGCGTCGTCCCGGCGTTCGTCCTCGGCGCGCCGCTCTTCCAGGCGCGCCCCGATCTGCGTCAGTTCGGCGCCCAGACGCCCGAGCCACCCCGGAAGTTTTGACATGAACTTTCCCTTTCCCCCGCTTGCTCCCATCACTCCCCCGGAGCTGTTCGGATCGACCGTACACGCGTGAAGCCCCGCACCGTATGACGGTGCGGGGCTTCACGAGGTTGAGAGCGGAACCTCGCGGGGGTTCCTAGTACCAGTGGTTGGCCTGCCAGAACGACCAGGCCGCACACGGGCTGCCGTAGCGGTCGCTGTTCATGTAGCTGAGGCCCCACTTGATCTGGGTGGCCGGGTTGGTCTGCCAGTCGGCGCCCGCGGACGCCATCTTGGAACCGGGCAGGGCCTGCATGATGCCGTAGGCGCCCGAGGACGGGTTGGTCGCCTTGTAGTTCCAGCCCGACTCTTTCTCCACGATGTTGCTGAAGCACTGGAACTGGTCGGCCGGCATCATCTGGCGGGCCATCGCCTGTACTTCGGCCACGCTGTAGGAGCCCTGAGCCGAGAACGACGAGGCGTCGCGGACGTCGGAGCGGCTCGCGCGGTCGGCTTCCGCCTTCGCCTCGCGCTCCTCCTCCAGCTTGTCCTCGGCCGCCTGCTTCTTCGACTTGGCGTCCTTGGCGGCCTGGATGCGGGCCGTTTCTTCAGCAGACTTCTTCGCCGCCGCGTCGGCAGCGGAGGCCTGTGCATCGGCCTGCTGCGTCAACGAAGCGGTCTGAACCTGGGCCTGCTGGCCCGCGGGAATGTCTGCGAGCAGCGTGGTGTCGGCTGCGGCAGCCTCGAAGTTGTCGTCAGCAGCGGGAGTGCTGCCCGACGCAACGCCGACGACGGCGCCTACGGTGGTAACCGCAGTGGCAGATGCCACGGCGAACCCCCGGACCGAGATCCGGCTCACATGGTGTCCTTCCAGCATCGCCCGCTTAGGTGACCTCGCGGGCGCAATCGTGCCCTTGACGCTGGCCTCCCTACTGCTTGGGTCACGGGAGGCACGGGCCCGGTGGGCAACTTCCTTGCGGAAGTGCCGCGTGGTGCTCGCGGGCGGCATACGGACGGCGATTGTTGAGTTGTGTGGTGCGTGGCGCCTCTGGAGGTGCCCAAGTGCCGTATGCGGGGCCTGACGGAAGCAAGACTCTGCCGGACGGACACGGGGCGTTGCAATTCTGTGTTGCGTGTTAAAGGTCACACCCCGTTTGGAGCAAGTGTTTTTCGGAAATGACGGCGCAACACGATGCCGCCCGGCTAAGCTCCTTGGCTCGCCGGGCGGCATCTTTGGGACTTCCGGTGTCAGATCCGGCCTTCCTCCAGCATTTCGGTCACCAGTGCGGCGATCTGCGAGCGCTCGGAGCGGGTGAGCGTGACATGCGCGAAGAGCGGATGCCCCTTCAGCTTCTCGACCACGGCGACGACTCCGTCGTACCGGCCGACCCTGAGGTTGTCCCGCTGGGCCACGTCATGCGTGAGCACAACGCGGGAATTCGTCCCGATCCGGGACAACACGGTCAGCAGGACATTCCGTTCGAGCGACTGCGCCTCGTCCACGATCACGAACGCGTCGTGGAGCGAGCGGCCCCGGATGTGGGTGAGCGGCAGGATCTCCAGCATCCCGCGCCCCAGTACCTCTTCGATGACCTCGCGCCCGGCGACCGCCGACAGCGTGTCGAAGACGGCCTGCGCCCAGGGGCTCATCTTCTCGGACTCACTGCCGGGGAGATAGCCGAGCTCCTGCCCGCCGACCGCGTACAACGGCCGGAAGACCATCACCTTCTGGTGCTGCCTGCGCTCCAGCACGGCCTCCAGGCCCGCGCAGAGCGCCAGTGCCGACTTGCCGGTGCCCGCCCTGCCTCCCATCGAGACGATGCCGACGTCCGGGTCGAGGAGCAGATCGAGCGCGATGCGCTGCTCGGCGCTGCGGCCGTGGATCCCGAAGGCCTCCCGGTCGCCGCGCACGAGGCGCACATTGCCCTCGGCGGTGACCCTGCCCAGGGCCTTGCCGCGCTCGGACTGGAGGACGAGTCCCGTATGTACGGGGAGGTCGGCCGCCTCGGGGACGTAGAGCGTCTCCTCGGTGAACAGCAGATCGACCTGTTCGGCGGAGAGAGACAGCTCGGACATCCCTGTCCAGCCGGAGTCGGTGATGGCGAGTTCGGCGCGGTACTCCTCGGCGAGGAGGCCGACCGATGACGCCTTGATCCTGAGCGGCAGGTCCTTGGAGACGACGGTGACGTCGTACCCCTCGGCCTGCAGATTGCGCGCTACCGCGAGAATCCGTGAGTCGTTGTCCCCCAACCGGTAGCCGGCGGGCAGTACACCGGGGTCGGAATGGTTGAGTTCGACGCGGAGCGTCCCGCCCAGATCCCCGAGGGGGATCGGGGCATCCAGCCGGCCGTACCGGACGCGGAAGTCGTCCAGCAGGCGCAGGGCCTGCCGGGCGAAGTACCCGAGTTCGGGGTGGTGCCGTTTGGCCTCCAGCTCCGTGACCACGACGATCGGCAGCACTACTTCGTGCTCGTCGAACCGGGCCATGGCATTGGGGTCGGCCAGCAGGACGCTGGTGTCGAGAACATAGGTGCGCCTGTCGGGCATGCGGCGCTTAGTGCTGGTCACCACGGAAGGACGTACCCCCTCGGACGAGGTCGGGGAGTGCGACGGACGTCGCGGAACTTCCCAAAGGGAGAGGACGGACCGGGTTCGGACCCCTTGCGCGGGCCGAACACCGGCCCTCCGCGTCGGCCGCACGATGTGCGGTCCCTCGTGTGCAAAGGGCCTCCCGGGCGAGCGGACTGGGCTCCGCTCACTTGGCTGCGACATCCGCCTGGTTGTGACTGGATATCGACCTGACAGGGGTATTCCCTCGAACACGCGAAGCCATGCGCGTGGGGTGGACCAGCACTTCGGCCCGGGTTCCGCGGGCGCCGCCCGTGGTTGTCGTGCCGTCAATCGCGGGACGGGCCCGACTCGGCCGTCAGGCGCCGTAGCGGCGGTGGCGGGCCGCGTAGTCGCGCAGGGCGCGGAGGAAGTCGACCTTGCGGAAGGCCGGCCAGAAGACCTCGCAGAAGTAGTACTCCGAATGGGCGCTCTGCCAGAGCATGAAGCCGGACAGCCGCTGCTCGCCACTGGTCCGGATCACCAGGTCCGGGTCGGGCTGTCCGCGGGTGTAGAGGTGCTCGGAGATGAGGTCCGTGGAGACGACCTCCGCGAGCTCCTCGAAGGTGGTGCCCTTGGCGGAGTGGTCCAGCAGCAGGGACCGCACCGCGTCCGCGATCTCCTGGCGCCCCCCGTAGCCGACCGCGACATTGACGATTATCCCGTCGATGCCGGCCGTGGCCTCCTCCGCCTCCTTGAGGACGGTCTGGGTCCGCGCCGGCAGCAGGTCGAGCGTGCCGACGTGGTGGACACGCCACCGCCCGTCGGCCGCCAGGTTGCGCACGGTGTTCTCGATGATGCCGAGCAGCGGGATGAGCTCCGCCTCGGGCCGGTCGAAGTTGTCCGTGGAGAGCAGCCAGAGGGTGACGACCTCGACCTCGGTCTCACTGCACCAGCCGAGCAGCTCGGAGATCTTGTCCGCGCCCGCCTGGTGTCCCTGCACGGCCGAGCCGCCCGAGGCCTTCGCCCAGCGCCGGTTGCCGTCGAGGATGACTCCGATGTGCTTGGGCACCTGCGCGTGATCCAGGCGGCCTTCCACCCGGCGTGCGTAGAGCCCGTACACCAGGTCGCGCAAGTTCACTGAGTTCACCCTCTCGGTTCCGTACGGGCCGCAGGCCCGTCCTCCCCGTCGCCGGGGGTCCGGGGCGGTCCCCGGGGGGGGAATCCCGCACGGTCCGCACATCACACTCTCGCGCCGCGCATCGGCATTTCCCGAAGCCGCCACATTACTGCGCACGAGTGGTAAGGGCCCAACCCGGTCTGTCACAAGTCCGTGATAAGGAGAGAAACGTGACTGATTCCCTCCCCCATATCGCCGCCGAGTCGCGCTACGACTCCATGGAGTACCGCCGCACAGGACGCAGCGGGCTCAAGCTCCCCGCCGTCTCGCTGGGCCTGTGGCACAACTTCGGCGACGACCGCAGCCTCGGCTCCCAGCGGGCCATCCTCCGCCGCGCCTTCGATCTCGGCGTGACCCACTTCGATCTGGCCAATAACTACGGTCCGCCGCCCGGCTCCGCCGAGCTCAACTTCGGCAAACTCTTCCGGCAGGACTTCGCCCCGTACCGGGACGAGCTGATCATCTCCACCAAGGCCGGTTACGAGATGCATCCGGGTCCGTACGGGGAGTGGGGGTCCCGCAAGTACCTGCTGTCCTCGCTCGACGCCTCGCTGAAGCGGATGCGGCTCGACCACGTCGACATCTTCTACTCCCACCGCTTCGACCCCGACACGCCGCTCGAGGAGACGATGGGGGCGCTCGCCTCCGCCGTGCGCCAGGGCAAGGCGCTGTACGCGGGTGTCTCCTCGTACAACGCCGCACAGACCGCCGAGGCGGCCCGGCTGCTGCGGGAGATGGGCGTGCCCGCCCTGATCCACCAGCCGTCCTACTCGATGGTGAACCGCTGGGTGGAGTCCGACGGGCTGCTCGACACGCTGGAGACGGCCGGCATGGGCTGCATCTCCTTCGCGCCGCTCGCCCAGGGGCTGCTCACGGGCAAGTACCTCAAGGGCATCCCGGAGGGTTCGCGCGCCTCGCAGGGCAAGTCCCTGGACCCGGACCTTCTCTCCGACGAGATGGTGCGCCGTCTGCGCGGGCTGAACGACATCGCCGTGCGCCGCGGCCAGTCCCTCGCACAGCTGGCGCTGAACTGGGTGCTGCGGGACAGCCGCATGACGTCGGCCCTCATCGGCGCGTCGAGTGTGAAGCAGCTGGAGGAGAACGTGGCAGCGCTCGGGGCACCGGCGCTCTCCGCGGCCGAACTGAAGGAGATCGACACCTTCGCGGTGGACACCGCGAGCACGAACATCTGGGCCAACCGGGGCTGAGGAACCGGTCCCGGACACGGGGCCGATACCGCTTCTGCACAGGAGCCACAGGGGTAACACAGCCCGGCCACAAAAAAACGGGCCGGTCCGTGGGGGGGGTTACGGACCGGCCCGAGGGGGGGTTTCCACCATAACCCTTCGTAAGTGATGCTGCGTGCCACGCCACTCCATAATTACTCTCCGAGTTCGCCGGACTTCGCTGTGAGCACGGATTCCGGCACCCGAAAGCTCCGCGCCCCAGCCGTACAGGACCGGAACTGTCCTGTTGACGTCCTAGGTTCGGTCCATGACGACACGCGCCCGCACCGTGACCGTGAACTGGCCCGAGGCGAATGCCAGGCGGCTGGCCCGGCAGTCCCTGACCGAGGACACCGGCCGCTCCCCGGGCACCGCTTCCTCCTTGCCCGCGCCTGCCTCCTCCCCCGCGGAAGCCGTCGCCGCCATGCTCGGCGCGCACGCCCAGGTGCTGTCCGCCGCGGAACTCTCGGTCGGCCTGCGTACGGCCGGGTCGACCCGGGCCGATGTGCGCACGGCGCTGTGGACCGACCGGACCCTCGTCAAGACGTTCGGCCCGCGCGGCACGGTGCACCTGCTGCCCGCCGCCGACCTCCCCCTCTGGACCGGTGCCCTCTCCGCCGTACCGACCGGGACGAGCCCGTTCCCGAAGGACGCCCGGATGACGCCGGACCAGGTCGAGGCCGTCGTGGCGGCGGTGTCCGACGCGCTGACCGGTGCCGAACTGACGATCGACGAGCTCTCCGAGGAGGTCGTGGCCCGTACCGGGCCCTGGGCCGGGGACCTGGTGATGCCCGGGTTCCAGGACATGTGGCCGCGCTGGCGCCAGGTGCTGCACCTGGCCGGTCACCGGGGCGCCCTGTGCTACGCCCCGAACCGGGGCCGCAAGGCCACCTACACCAACCCCGGCCATGTGCCGCTGCCCGGCCCCGAGGCGCTGGCCGTGCTCGTGCGGCGCTACCTGTACGCGTACGGCCCCGCCACCCCCGCCCACTTCGCCCGGTGGCTCGCCGCGCCGCGCGGCTGGGCCGGAGAGCTCTTCGAGACCCTGGCCGGGGACGGCACGATCGAGGCGGTGGCCTTCGAGGACAGCGGGACCGCCTGGGTGGCGGCGGGCGACACCGAATTCCCGGCGGCCCCCGCGCACGGCGTGCGCCTGCTCCCCTACTTCGACGCGTTCACGATCGCCTCTTTCCCCCGTGAGCGGCTGTTCCCCGGCGCGGCGTACGAGCGCGCGCTCGCGGGCGGGCAGGCGGGCAACTTCCCGGTGCTGCTCGTGGACGGCACGGTCGCCGGCGTCTGGCACCAGCGCCGGTCGGGCAAGCGGATCGCCGTGACGGTGGAGCCGCTGTCCGTCCTCGGGGCCGCGCACCTGCGGGCACTGGAGGAGCAGGTGGAGCGGGTGGGCACGGTACTGGAGGGCAGGCCCGCGCTGACGGTGGGCAAGGTGACCGTGGGGCCGCACGCGTAGGAGGGCCCCGCGTCGCGGCGACTCAGCCGCGGACGAAGCGGATCGCGACCGTGTCCCCGCCGATGACCACGAAGTCGCCGTTCTCGCACCGGATGACGGCCTCGTGCACCTCGCCGTGCTCGTCCCGGCGTTCCTGGGTCCCTAGGACCGTCCAGGCTCCTCCGTACGGCGGCGGGGGCAGCTGGCTCAGTGGCGCGAACTGCCACTGCCCGGCGGGCACACACCAGTCGGGAAGTCCGGGCCAGGTGCCCGAGGTGATCCGCAGCGTCCAGTCCGAGGCGCAGGTCATGAGGACCGACTGGCCGCCGTCGAGGAGGAATTCGACGGCTTCCGGCTCACCGGCGCGCCCTTCGGGGCGGTAGAACAGGCCGTGGACGGCGGTGATCCGCGCACCCGTGAGCCAGTCGGCGTTGCCGTGGCGCGGCCGGCCGGCGGGTCGGCGGATCTCTTCGCCGGGCGTATCCCTTCCCACCGTCATGACCTGCTCCTTCGCTGTGCGCTCAACCACCAGGGTCGCACTACCCATGGGTAGGACGGAGGAGCGGGTGCTGCCGTTGCATCCGGCGGCCCGTGAAACCGTCTTCAGCGTATGCCCGTTGGCGCTACAGCGGCTTACGGGCCTCGACCAGGAACCGGGCGCTGTACGCGACGAAGGGCCCCTCGGCCTCGATGTGGCGGTGCAGCGAGCGCAGTTGGGGCAGATACGCCTCCACGGTGAATCCCGGCACCATCCAGATCACCTTCCGCAGGAAGTAGACGACGGCGCCGATGTCGAAGAACTCGGTGCGCAGACGCTCCGCGCGCAGGTCGACCACGTCGAGCCCGGCGGCCTCGGCGTCGGCCCGCGCCCGCCGGGGGTCACGGCAGGCGCGGGCCTCGGGCGGCTGCGGGCCCAGGAAGTACTCGACGAGTTCGAAGACGCTTGCGGGCCCGACCTGTTGCGAGAAGTACGTCCCGCCGGGTGTCAGCACCCGGGCGATCTCGTCCCACCATGTGGTCACCGGGTGCCTGCTGACCACCAGGTCGAAGGCACTGTCCCCGAAGGGCAGCGGCGGCTCGTCGGCGTCCGCGACGACTGCGGCTCCGCGCGGATGCAGCAGGGCGGTGGCGCGGGCGATGTTCGGGGGCCAGGACTCGGTGGCCACGGTGAGCGGCGGCAGTTCGGGTGCGGAGGCGAGGACCTCGCCTCCCCCGGTCTGGATGTCGAGCGCGGCCCGCGCCCGCCCCATCCGGTCCGCCATGGCCCGTGCGTACCCCCACGAGGGGCGTTCCTCGGTGGCCCTGCCGTCGAGCCAGGAGAAGTCCCAGCCGTCGACGGAGACGGCGGCGGCTTCGGCCACCAGGGCATCGAAACGTGCGTCGGAGGCCTGGGACCCGTCGGCCGGGGGCTGTTGGCTCATGCGGGAATCGTGTCAGCCGGGTGCGGGCTGCGCGACCGAAATTCCGTGGGGCCCGGTCAGGCGGCCAGTCCTCCGAACAGCAGCCCCAGCAGCGCGCCCGCGATCATGAACGGGCCGAACGGGATGCCCGTCTTGCGCCCGGCCCGTCGCAGCAGCATCAGGCCGAGGCCGTACAGCGCCCCGAGCAGGAACCCGGCGAAGCCTCCCGCGCACAGCACCGCCCACCCGTACCAGCCGAGCGCGACACCCAGGGCCAGGGCGAGCTTCACATCGCCGAAGCCCATGCCGTTCGGGTTGATCAGGAACAGCAGGAAGTAGAAGCCGCCGAGCGCCGCTCCGCCGAGGAGCGCGGAGGTCCAGGACCCGGCGTGCTCGGGCAGCAGGGCCACGGCCCCGAGGAGCAGGGCGGCGGCGCCGGCCAGCGGCAGCGTCAGCCGGTCGGGGAGCCGGTGGACCCTGCGGTCGATGACGGCGAGGAGCACGGCGACCGGGGCGAGCAGCAGCCAGACGGCGAGCTCGGGCCGGGCGCCGGTGGCGGCGGCGAGGGCGACGCACGCGAGGACGGTGAGGAGGGGGGCGAGGACCGCGGGGGCGTAGCGGTGCCGTCCGGTCGGCGGGACGGTCGGCGGGGCCTCCCCTGCCGGGAGCGAGGGGACGGCCACGGCACAGTTCGCGCACCGGGTCGAGCCGAGCCAGCCGCGGCCAGGGCCGGTGAGTGCGTGCCCGGCCGGGCACGCCACCCGCCAGGGCTCCTCCGGCTCGACGGAGAACCGGTAGGCGGCGCGCGGGAGCAGCAGTCCGGTGGCGGCGCCCCAGAGCGCGGCGACCGCAATCAGTGTGGCGTCCACGACGCCGACCCTAATCCGGCGGCACGGCAGGGGTCTTGGGCCCTGGGGCCCACCGGTGGCCGATCCGGACCCAGATCGGGGCTCCGGCGGCTACGGTCGGTGCCCATGGGGAAATGGCGCAATGGCGGCGGCACGCTGACGGTCGGAACGGGTGCGGGGACGCAGGAGGTGCCGCTGCGGATCGCGGCGTCCTACCGGGCGCGGATGCGGGGGCTGCTGGGTGTGGAGGGCGTCGACGGGGCACTCCTGATCACGCCGTGCGGGAGTGTGCACACCTTCCGGATGCGGTTCACCATCGATGTGGCGTATCTGGACCGGAAGTTCAACGTCCTGGCGGTCCGCACGATGAAGCCGGGCCGCCTCGGCCTGCCCCGGCTGCGCGCCCGCCATGTGGTGGAGTCGGAGGCGGGCGCGATGGAGAAGTGGGGGCTGCGGCCGGGCGCGCGGGTCCAGGTGACCGCCACGACGCCGTAGTTGGGCGCGGGACGTTCCGCAGCAGGGCTCGGGAACGCTCCGCGGGCCTCCCTGCCGCGCCGCGCCGCGCCGCAACGCAACGACCTTGCCGGACCTGCGGGCCGCTCCTACCCTGAGCGTCTGGTCGTCGACAGGGGGGAGCGACCGTGGCCCGAGTACCGTCCGACACGGAGATACTCGAGGCGGTGGAGGTGTACGCACGCCGCCGCGGAGTCTCCGCCCGCCTGGCCGATCCCGGTGCCGCCGCCCTCACCTGGCAGTTCCTGCTGGACTTCCGCATCGTGCGGTCCGTCGAGGAGCGCGGCGAGCGCCCGATGCGGGAGCCCGGCAGCCGCCGCGAGGAACTGGCCGGCCGGCCGACGTACACCTCCATCGAGTCCTACCGGGTGGCCCCGCCCGACGATCCGGAGCGGCACGACGCCTGGCGGCTGGTGCGCCGGGGCTCGCTCGGTGAGGAGCGGTGCGAGAAGTGCAAGGGCGGAACGAACTCCTGCGGGGCGTGCGGGGGCCGCGGCGTCCGCGACTGCCCCCGGTTCGTCGACTGCCCCGTCTGCCAGGGCGGCCCGGACGCCTGCTGGGAGTGCGAGGGCACGGGGCGCCGACGCGTCGGCAGGCCCGCGCACCCGAACGCCGCGGCCCCCTCGGCGCACCGGGTCCTCTGCACACGCTGCCGCACCGCGAAGGTGGCCTGTCCCAAGTGCGGCGGCCGGCGCCAACTGGACTGCACCGACTGCAAGAAGACGGGCTCCGTGCAGTGCGGTACCTGCGAGGGCACCAAGCGCGTCATCCACCAGGAGTGCGAGGGCACCGGCCGTTTCACGGTGTGGACCGAGGGCTACATCAACCAGAGCCCTCGGCGGGAGAAGGAGCGGCGGCTCGGCAGACTGGACCTGAGACGCACGACCGGCAACACGGGCCGGTGGCACGAGACCGTGCTGCGCGGCGCGACCGACGAACTCCCGGACGACCTGGACGAGGCCGACCGGACCCTGATCGACCCGCTCCTGGCCCTGCGGAAGGACGAGGTCGCCCGCCGCGCGACCCTCCGCCGCCTCCCGCTGGCCCACGTCCGCGTCCACGCCGACCCGCACCGCGACTACTACGCCTTCCCGTCCCGCACGGGTATCGAGGTCACGTCCCGCCCGACGAAGGAACGCGTCCGCAACGTCGCCGCGATCGCCGCCGCGTCACTGGTCCTCGTGGCCCTGCTCGCGGCACTGGGCATGGCGGTGCTGCGCTGACCCCGGCTGTACGCCCTGCGGGGCTCAGGGGAGCTTGGCCGCCTGTGCGGTGACGAGTGCGGCCGGCACCTCGGGTGTCCTGGCCGAAGTGAAGTTGGCGGCGTAGAAAGTGACGACCGTCGACCCGGTCCGTACGAGCTGGAAGACCAGCGGCACGCCTTCTCCCTCGATGCTGCCCGTGACCTGGTAGGCGAGCGACTCCTGCCCGGCCTTCGGCGCGGGCAGCGCCTTGACCTCGGTGTAGGTGGACGGCCCGTCGTCACTCGTCGTACGGAAGCCGCCCGCGCAGGCCTTGACCGCGTCACGGACCGAGCTCAGCAGTTGCTCCGCCCCGCCGGGTGCGTGCGAGGTGAGGATCTCCGTGACGACCGTCTGGTCGTCCTGGCCCTCTTCCGAAGTGTCCATGGCCGTACGGAAGACGGTGGCGGCCGGGGCGGGTTCGGGCGATCCGTTGATGACCGAGGCGATCGGCCGGCAGGCCGGGTTCTCGGACTGCTCGGTGCCGCGCTCGTCGCCGCCCGGCATCTTGGCGAAGTCGTAGTCCGGCAGCTCGCCGTTGGCCAGGGCCACCTTGATGAGCTCGGCCTCCGTGAGCGTCTTGCCGTTGCTGGTGGGCTTGGGTCCGGGAGCGGATCCGGTGTCGGAGCCCGGAGCGGGCGAGGCGCTCGCGCTGCCGCTCGCCTTGCCGGTGGCCTTCCCGCTGTCCTTGCGCTCACCCTTGTCCGCGCTGTCGCCCGGACCGCACGCGACAGCCGTGAGACACAGGACGGCCGCGGTCGCCGCCATGACAGTCGTACGTACCTTCATCGTTCAACGCTCCTGACCGACAGTGCACCCGGAGTCTGCACGCTAACAACCGGGAGTCCGCGGGCGCGTGGGCCCGTGGGCCCAATGGCGGCCCCGGAGTCAGGAGGCGGCGGACGGAACCGCGGTCAGGGCGGTCCCGAGCCGAGCAGCGTCCAGGCCCCGTAGGCGGCGGAGGCCAGGGCGAGCACGCCGACGGCCGTGACCGTACGGGCCGTCGTACGCAGCCTAAGGAGCGCGACGGCGGGCGGGAGGAGCAGCGGGAACGCCGGCATCATCAGGCGCGGCCGGGATCCGAAGTACCCGGAGCCGATCAGCGAGATGACGACGACGGCGATGCCGTACACGAGGACGGGGAGCGGCTGCCGCTGCCGCACGCACAGGACGACCAGCCACCCCAGCAGCCCGAGCGCCACGCACAGCCCGAGCGCGGCGGGCAGCGGCAGGCCGACGATGAAGGAGGCCAGCGCCCGGCCGCCGTCGATGCTGTTGCCCCAGGCCGCCTGGACCTCGAAGTACGCGAACGGGCTGCCCTCCCGCACGGCGACGAACACCACGTACGCGAGCCAGCCCAGCGGCGCGAGGCAGACGCCCGCCAGCATGCGCGCACGCCGTCGCACGAGCCCTTCCCGGTCACCCGCCCGGTAGTCCCGTACCAGGACCACCAGGGCCGTGACCCCCAGCGCGGCCACGAGCGCGGCCGCCGAGGGCCGGGTCAGGCCCGCGAGGACGCAGAGCCCGCCCGCCACGATCCAGCGGTCCCTGAGCACGGCGTACAGCGCCCAGGCGGCGAGCGCGGTGAAGAGCGTCTCGGTGTACGCCATCGACTGCACGAACGCGGTGGGATACGCGCCCCACAGTGCCGCCAGCACCACCCCGGTCCGCCGCCCGTGCAGTCGCGCCCCGACGGCGAAGATCCCCCAGGCGGCCAGCAGCCCCGCGACCCAGGCGACCGTGATCCCCGCTCCCCGGACGGTGAGCGGGGTCACCTCGGCGATGGCGCGTTCCAGGGCGGGCAGGAGCGGGAAGAAGGCCAGGTCGGAGTGGGCGCTGCCGTCGGGAAGGGTGACGGTGTAGCGGTAGCCGTGCTCGGCGATCCGCTGGTACCAGACGGAGTCCCAGCGACCGCCGAGCAGCTTGAGCGCGTCCTTGCCCGCGAGGGAGGCGGCGACCCAGAAGACGACGAGCCCGATGACCCGTACGACCGCGTAGGCCCCGAGGGCGGGGGCTGCGGCCTGGAACGCCGCAGCGGCGCGGAGACGGACGGCGTGCCCGTACGGAGGCGGCACCGGCGGCCGGGCGCTGGTCAGGTTGTCGTGCATGCGGCCGATTATGAGCACAGGCGCCCGCCCGGCTCCCAATCGCCGGATCCGCAGCCGCCTCCTCCACCGGGCCGGCACGGCGCCGTGCAGCCCCTGGCCCCGGGGCGGGCGGGGCCGTACGGCGCCGGCGCGCGTCCTCAGCCGTCCCAGGGCAGCCGGGCCGGGCGGCGGCACCACCACCAGCCGCGCTCGGCGACCGCCGTACCCGACCGGGTGAGACGTCCGAGCAGCGCGCCGCCGTCGCCCTCCGTATGTCCGCGGAACACGTCGTCGAGCGCTGCGACGGCTCGGGCCAGCCGCTCCCGCTCCTCGCCCGAGGCCGCCTCGATCAGCTCCTGGAGCCGGTCGCGGGTGCCGAGGTCCTCGGCGTACAGGTCGAACGGGTAGCGCCCGGTCGGCCCCCAGTCGGCAGCGACGCGGCGTACCAGCCGCTCCCAGAGCAGCAGCGCCTCGCGCGCACGGTTCACGGGGCTCTGCGCCGGGGCGGTGCGCCCCGGGTCCGTGATGTCCGCGAAACCGTCGGCGACCGGGGTGCCGAGCTTCTCGCCCCGCAGGATCTCGGTCAGCACCTCGACACGTGCGGTCGGCAGCTGCGCCATGGGTGCCTCGACCGCGTCGACCACGAGGGCCGGGGGATCCCCGTCCCCCTCGCCGTCCGTCTCCAGCAACCGCGCCCGGGTGACCGTCCCGTCCGGGCCGGCCGCCCAGTACGCCGACGGTGCCTGCTCCTGCGCGGGGTACAGCACGGTCGTACCGAGCCGCTGTGCCAGCCGCAGTGCCGCCTCCGGCTCGCCGGGCGGTGACGTCACCTCGTCCGATACGGAGACGTCCCAGGAGAGCGCCACGTCCCCGCCGACGCCCCGGTAGGTGCAGAGCACCGGAGCGTCCCAGTTTCGGTCGTCCGTCTGCTCGTCGTCCTCGTCGGCCACATCCGCGTCCGCCACCGGCAGACCGATCGCACCGGCCAGCGCCGCCGCGATGGTCTGCGGCTCCGGCCGGTGCACCGAGAGGAAGGTGTAGAGCACAGTCACGAATAGGTCCCGTCGTAGACCTTCTTGGCCTTCTCGACCACTTCGGGATGGTCGGCGAACCGGGGGTTCCTTGTCAAAGCGGGCGAATCGGTCTTTCCTCCCGCCTTGGCGATCTCCTTGAGGGCCGCGTACTCGTTCCTGTCGAGTTCCACGAGGCCCTTGCCGGAGATCGGGAAGGTCCGCCCGTTCTCCTCCACCCCGTACTTGCGGCCGTTGATCTCGTAGGCGCTGCCGTTGTCGACGAGCTTCCCCTTGCCTTCCGCGATCCCCTTGATGTCGTTCTGGATGTCCGCCTCATTGCCCTTGAGGATGACGGTGTTCTTCTCCTTCACCATGCCGTTGCGCGCCCCTGCGACGGTGTGACGGGGGTGCGGCGGCTTGAGCTTCTTGCCGGCGGCGGGGCCCTTGACGCTCGGGTCCGTCTCGAATTCGCAGTCGTTGTTGTGCACGAGCGCGCTGACGGAGCCGATGCCGACGTAGTACGCGTGGATTCCCTCGACCGACAAGTCGTGCGTGGTCTGCCGCTCGGTGTACCGGGAGACGCCCGTCACGAGGAGCGAAGCTCCGCCGGGCAGTCGCAGCCGGTCGCCGGTCACGATGTCGCCGGCGTCCACCCACCGCTGCCGGCCGGTGAGCCAGAACGGGTGCGTGTCGGTGGCCGTGACCTGACCGGCGGAGGTGCTCAGCCGGGTGAACTCCTTGTCGTCGTACGTGGTGAAGGTCTCCGTCACCCTGCGCACCTCGGAGAGACCGCGCACCGGGTCGGTGGCGACGACCTCGTCCCCCGTCCGCAGCGACTCGATCGGGACGCGCCTGCCGTCGGCGACCAGGACCGGGGTCCCGGGCGGGAAGCTGTGACTCACCGGGCAGGTGGTCGGCTTGTCGTCGGGCTTGTCGTCCTTCTTCGGCGGGTCCTTCTTCTCCGCGTCGAGCTTCTTCTTCGCGTCGGCGAGCTTCTTCTCCGCGTCCTGAACCTTCTTGCGGTTCTTGATCAGACCGGTCAGCCCGTCGTACAGATCCCCACCGTGCTTCTTGAGCTTCTTGATCAGCTCAACGGCCTTCTTCCACTTCCACGGCGCCCCGTACTTCGCCGCGAGCTTCCCGACCGCACCACCCACAAGACTCAGCAGCACATTGATCAACGTCTCGGTGCACGCACCCATATCACCCTTGGTGACACAGTCCAGCGCATCCGTGATCCCCAACTCCTCGGCCAGGATCTTCGCGAGCTCCTTGGCCGCCTCAACAGCCTTGTCGGAGTTGGTCTTCTCCTCCTTCTGGGCGTCCTGGAGGTCCTTCAGCGCAGCGTCATAGTCGATCTGCGTCTGCGTCTTGGGGGAACCGTCGTCGGACGCCTGGGACCCGTCGCCCGGTGAACCCGAATCGCCGTCCTGGGCCTCGGTCCCGTCACCGCCACCACAGTTGCCGCCACCGGTCACCTGACAGACAGCCGTACCGAACCGCTCCGCCAGCTGGGGGCCCATCCCCGTCGCCAGCAACGCGCCCACGATGGCCACCACGACCACCACCAGGCCGACGTACTCGATCGCGCCCTGACCCCGCTGCGACCGACGCAGACCCGCAAGACGCACATCCGTACGCGGCACAGACTCCCGCGACCAACGGCGCAACCGACGACGCACAACCCCCAGAACTGGCATGCATACGACGCTAACCACCGGACACAGCAGCCGTCTTGGGCCCACGGACCCAACTCTGCGGACCCGGGCCGGCCGCTGACCCTACTGCCCGGCCTCGGTCCGGGTGCCGAGGCCCCGGCCGACCAGCGGGGCGACGGTACGGATCAGCTTCAGCTGCGTCGAGCGCAGGACGCGCACCGTGGTGTCGTCCGGCCAGCCGGTCGTGGTCGACCACTCGTAGCCCGAGCCGACCACATCACTGGCGAAGGCGAGCTCCGTCGCGAGCAGCGCCCGCGCCCAGTCCATCGGATCCAGAGCCTCCCTCTCGGCGAGGGCTCTTCGGATCCACAGGCCCCGGCGGTTCAGATCCTCCGTACCGTCGAAGCCCATGGCCACGGCGAACTCCTCCGTACAGCGTGCGGGGCCGCTCCACTCGATCAGGCCCTGCTGGAGGAGCCGGGACTCCTCTTCGGTCAGGGTCAGTTGCTCAGCCGTCGGCATATCCGTCGTCACCTTCCGGTTGCGGCCCGGCCCGGCGCCGTGGGGGCACGCCGGGACGGGCGTCGATCCTCTGCCGCGACGACGCTATTTTCCGGGCAGCCGCCCGTCTTGGGCCCACGGACCCAACTCGGCGCACCGGGCCGGAATCCCGCGCCCTGCGACCGCCGCCCGGGCGGTCAGTCGCCCTCCAGATGGAGTTCCGTGGAGGGATCGTCCCGGCAGATCCGGGCCAGACGCCCCACCTCGTCCAGGGCCGCTCGCTGCGCCGCCCCGTTGGTGCCGCTGCGGGTTCCGTCGAGTTCGCTGAGCAGCTGCTCCATCTCGGCGGCGGTCAGAACCAGCGTTCCGTAGAGGTCGACCCGGGACAGCATCGGCAGGGCGCTCCCGTCGCAGATCCGGGAGAACGTGTCCGCGGCGTCCACGAACACGTCGACCTGGGTCAGCCGGCGCCGCCTGGGACTCGTGCCGGGCTGGTCCACCCGCTTCAGCACTGCGTCGACACCCATGGAGGCGGCCCTCGTCTCTTTCGTCTCGCTGCCAGGAAACATCGCCCGGACGCCGGTGCTTCGGCGCCACGGACGGGAACCTGGTGAGGAGCTTCCCATCTGGCCCGACCACCCGGATGTGGCACCGGGAGTCTCCCGCGGCCCCCAGCCCCGAGCCCGGAGCCCGGAGCCCCATGCTCCCCGGCAGGCGTCCGTCTCGCGGGCCGGACCCGGCGGGTCGACCGCATCCCTTCGTGTAAGGGTTCGTAAGTCCCTACGGCTCGTACGGTTGCGAGCCCCCTCAGAGCGGAGAGGCGCCACAGCGATGCCCGGTCCTTCGACACCGGAAACGGACGAATGGACGGAGGGCAACGGCCCTCCCGAGCCCGCCCGTCCCTCCGAGCCCGCCGAGCCTTCCGAACCTCCCGAGCCCGCCGAGCCTTCCGAACCTCCCGAGCCCTCCGAGCCCGCCGAGCCCGCCGAGCCCGCCGAGCCCTCCGAGCCCTCCGAGCCCTCCGAGCCCTCCGAGCCTTCCGAGCCCGCCGAGTCTTCCGGGCAGGCGCCACGCCCCCGGCTCGTCCGCGACCTCTCGCTCTCGGCGGTCCTCGCCGGGTTCGTCGCGGTCGTCGTCTCCTACTCCGGCCCGCTGGTCATCGTGCTGTCCGCCGCCCACGCCGCGCACCTGGATGCCGCCCGTACCGGCTCCTGGATCTGGGCGATCTCCATAGGCAGCGGCCTCACCTGCATCGCCCTCAGCCTGCGTACCCGCATGCCGGTCATCACCGCCTGGTCCACCCCGGGTGCCGCGCTCCTGGTCACCAGCATCGGTTCGTACGCGTACGGGGACGTGATCGGCGCCTTCGTGGTCTCCGGTGTCGTGATCGCCCTGATCGGACTGACCGGGGTCTTCGGGCGGCTGATGCGGATGGTGCCGGGCGCGGTCGTCTCCGCCATGCTCGCGGGCATCCTCTTCTCCTTCGGCACCGGCGTGTTCACCTCGCTGGAAGGCACCCCGCTCATCGCCGGGTCGGTCCTGCTGGCCTACCTGCTGGGCAGGCGCCTGCTCCCCCGGTACGCCGTGCTCATCGCTCTCGTCACCGGCGTCCTGTGCAGCGCCGCCACATCACGCCTGCACATCCGCCTCGACCATGTCGGCCTGGTCCAGCCGGTGTTCACGGCTCCCAGCTTCTCCGTCGCCTCACTGATCGGCATCGCCGTCCCGCTGACCCTGGCCACGCTCGCCTCGCAGAACGCCCCCGGAGTGGCCGTGCTGTCCGCCTCCGGCTACCGCCCCGACGACCGTCTCCTGGTCGGCTCCACCGGTCTGGTCTCCGCCGCGCTCGCCCCCTTCGGCTCCCACGCCGTGAACCTCGCCGCCATCACCGCCGCGATCTGTACGGGCCCCGAGGCGCACCGTGACCCCCGGCGGCGTTACGTCGCCGGGGTCGCCTGCGGTGCGTTCTATCTGCTGGTCGGCGCGTTCGGCTCCACCCTTGTGGCGTTCTTCGCGGGTCTGCCCAAGGAACTCGTCGCCGCTCTCGCAGGCGTCGCCCTCTTCGGCGCGCTGTCCGCGGGCCTGACGGGTGCGGTCAAGGAGGACAAGGACCGGGAGGCGGCCCTGGTCACCTTCCTGGCCACGGCATCCGGAGTCACCCTGTTCGGCATCGGCTCGGCGTTCTGGGGGCTCGTCCTCGGCATGACGGCACACCTCGTCCTGAACGGCCGGACCCTCCGGCGGCGTTGACCCCCGACACGGGTTACCGACCGCGCTCGTCGGCGGGTACGTGATCACCGGACCGGCCGGCGGCCCGCAGGTCGGCCCGCGGAGGAGGCACGGAAGAGATGCCGTTATCCACAGCCCTCTGCAGCCCGCGCCCCCTTCGTGGATTGTTGTGCCATGAGCCCGATCCGCACATGGTGCCCACCCGACCCGCAGGAACCGCGTGCTGTCCGCCGGGCCCGTCAGATACGGGAACTGGCGTCCCTCGCACCCGGCGGCGTCCTCTTCACCGCGAGGGCCCGGGAAGCGGGCTGGCCGGCGCACCCGCTGTACCGGCGGCTGAGAGCGGCCGGCTGGCAGCCGATCCACCCGGGTGCCTGGGCGGCTCCGGGCCGGCTGGTGGACTGGCTGACCCACGCCTGGGTCGTACAGAGCCTGCAGCCCCACCTGGTGTGCAGCCACCGCACGGCGGCGGCCCTGCACCTCGTCGAGGTCCTCGACCCCTCGCGCACCTGCCATGCGACGGAGTTCACCGACCCGCGCCCCGGCGCCTACCGCCGCCGCCCGGGGACCCGCGTCCACCGCCTGCCCCTCGACGCGGCGGACCGGACGGTCCGCCGGGGGCTGATCACCACGTCGGCCGCCCGGACGGTGGGCGACCTCATACGGCGCCTCCCCCGCAACGAGGCTGTCGCCGCCGCAGACTCGGCGCTCGCCACCCGTACGGTACGAGGAGTCCAGCGCCCGCCGCTCGTCCACATGGCCGCTCTCCGCGCCGAGCTGGCCACGCACCGGCGCGGGGCGGTGCGGGCGCGCACCTGGCTCCCCCTCACCGACGCGCGGTCCGGCTCCCCGGCGGAGACCGTGGCCCGCCTCCACCTGCACGACGCCGGCCTGCACCCGGAAACACAGGCTGCCCTGCGCAAACCGTCCGGCCGCACGCTCCACCCGGACTTCTTCTTCCGGTCCCACGGCCTGGTGGTCGAGGTCGAGGGCTACGCCTTCCACGGCACCCGCGAGGCCCACGCCGTCGACCTGCGCCGGTTCAACGAGCTCCAGGCCTGTCCCGAGGTCCGCCGCGTGTTGCGCTTCACCGCGGCCGAGGTGTTCCGACACCCCGACCGCGTGGTCGCCCAGATCCGCGCGGCCCTGGCGGCCCTACACCCGTAACCGCCCACGATCCAGGAGTACCTCGTTCCCCTTTTCGCGCCGAGGGCCTGACCTGAACACGCACACCAGGACTCCCATTTCGTCGGCTTCGCCGCCGGGACCATGTCACACGCTGAGGACCGCGTTCCCGAACACCCGCCACGGCGACTGCTCCACCGACTCCAGGGCCGCCAGCTGCGGGTGCCGGGACGCGATGTCCTCCCGTACGGCAAGGGCGTCGGGCCACCTGTCGAGACGGGCCGTACCTTCGACGACCACCCCGTCCCAGTCCGTCCCCCCGGTCGCACCCTCGCGGTCGACGACGAAACCGATACACAGCACGGACGCCCGCCCGACCGTCAGCCTGATCGCCCGCACGGCCTTCTCCCGCTCCTCCGGGGGCAGCCCCCCGAGGCCGAACTCGGCCACGGCGACCCGTGGTCCCGCCCGGCGGATGCGCATCAGGACGTCCAGGTCATGGCTCACCCACAGCCGCACCCCGATCCCGTCCAGGCGCTCCAGCCCGGCGATGGAGAGCAGCTGCTCCCTGGAGACCGGCGACCGGGTCCCGCCGGTCACCGGCGATGCGGGGTCCTGGCTGTCGAGCACGATGCGCCCGGTGACCGGATGGGCCGGCCGAAGCCCTGCCGCTTCGAGATCGCCGAGCAGCGTCCCGGCATCCACCCGGGTCCAGCCCAGGTGGTACGAGTGAAAGAACCCGGCACCCATGGAACGCCTCACCCCATCACCGCGTGAACACTTCGCTTCGGCGCCGGCCAACCGGCTCACCGGCGAGAATATTCAGCCGCCCGGGCCCGGCGCGTAGGCCCGGGGACCCACCTCCCGGCCCAATCCGGAACCGGGGGTCCCGACTTCCGGGCTCTCGCTCAGCGGAAGGCGGCCCGGTTCGCGGCCCGGTTCGCGGCCAGGAACTCGGCGAAGGTGCGGGGTTCGCGGCCGGTCAGGTTCTTCGCCCCGGCGGCAGACAGACGTGCGGGGGGCCGGATTCCACGTGCTGAAGGCGCGGGCCCGGGGAGGCACGACGAAGCCCCTGGTAGTCGGCAGGTTGCCCCGCCTACCAGGAGCTTCATCGTTGCGTAGTGCTCGGGCGCCCTACCGTGGCGGCGGCCCGGAGGGTGGGCCGCCTTCCGTGGTCGGCAGGTACAGCAGGTTCAGCAGGTTCAGCAGGTTCAGCAGGTTCAGCAGGGGAAGGTGCCGCTGTAGAGGGTGTGTCCGTACGAGGAGCTTCCGGAGCCGAAGCCGTAGATGCCGTCGTCGCTCCAGACCGCTTCGCGGAAGCCGTTGACGCAGGTCGAGGCCGGGGCGATCGCGAAGCCCTCCAGGTTGTCTGCCGGCATGACGGCCGGGTTCGTGTAGGTCGCGTCCGGCACGATCGCACCGGAGGCGTTGACCTTCATGAACGTGTGGGTCTCACCGCAGGTGTTGTCGCACGTCGCGACGAGACGCTGGGTTCCGTCGTCGAAGGTCACGTCCATCACGGAGGCCTTTCCTGTCACGATTCTGCCGAACGTGGTGAACGTGCCGTCGGAGTTCAGGCCGTAGACGTGCAGCGAGCCGTCCCACTCCAGGCCGGCGAAGAACAGGCCCGAACCGTGCAGCGGGTAGCTCGCCGGGTTGTAGGCGGCGCCGGTGAGCGGGTCGACCCAGCCGTTCGAGGTCAGCCAACTGTCCGGCACGTATCCGACGCCCTCGAAGCCGAGGTTGGCGTCATCCTTGCTGCCGGTGTTGAGCTGCGGAAACTGCGAGGTCATGTCCCACTGGTGAACCGGCGACAGCGTCGATCCGGTCGCCGACGGGTCGAACTCCAGGATCGTGTCCTTGGGTGCCGTGTTCTTGGTGTTGTCGCGCTCGGACGTCACGTAGATGTGGCCGTTGCTGCCGACCGTCAGGCCCTCGGCGTCCGGTTCGCCGGAGCCGCCCGCGAAGCGGATCTGCTTGCCGGTCGCACTCCAGGTCGCGTCCGGGATCCACTTGCCGTTGCTCTTGACCAGCTTGTACAGCCAGTTCTTGTTCTTGGCGGCCCACAGCACCGACGGGTTCGCCGGGTCGAACGCCAGGCCGCTCAGGTCGCGGCCTTCCGGGCCGGTGGATGTGGTGAACGCGCAGACGTTGTCCGCGATCGTGACGTCCAGCCCGCCCGGCCACGCCAGGGTGCCCGTCGGCGTGGAACCAGAGCCGCTGGGCGCCTCGGGGGTGCAACCGCTGGTGAGCGAGCCGCCGCCGCCCAGCAGCTGACCGGTCCCGGTGCCACCGCCACCCGGGCCGCCGCCGGTACCGCCCGAGCAGGAGTTCGCGCTGCCGGGCGTCGCGGTCACGGCGGTCCGGAACGAGCCGGTGCCGTTGGCGCACCGCTCGTCCGACGGCTTGGCACCGTCGGTCGCCCAGGTCACCGAGTCGATGGTGTTGCCGCTGCTGTCGACGAGGAAGACCGAGTCGTTGTCGCCCAGTCCGATGGTGGAGTTGAACGTGACGTAGCCACCCGCGGGGATGCTGGTCGCGCTCGGCGAGGAGGACGAGATCGACACCGGAGCGTGGGAGGTGTCGCTGTCGACGTACTTCCACGAACCGACGCTGACCGCACTCGTTCCCCCGTTGTACAGCTCCACGGTGTCGGAGCCGTTCGAGGTGACCTCGTTGATCCGCGTCCGGCTCGCCGCCGGAATCGACGACGGGCAGCCCGAGGCGTTCGAGGCGCCGAATGTGGACGCCGAGGCTGCGGTCACCCACGCCCCGGAGCCGTCGCCACCGCAACGCACCATCGCCGGCTTGGCCTTGTCGGTCGCCCACTCGACGCGGTCGACCACGGTGCCGCCGGACGTGTAGATGACCAGCTTGTCCGCATCACCCAGCCCCTTGGGCGAGTTGAAGGTGACGAAGCCGCCGGCGGGGATCGTGCCGGAGGACGGGCTGAACGACTGCGGCGAGAAGCTGTCGTCGGACATCTTCCAGCCGCTGAGGCTCACTGCGGTCGAGCCGGTGTTGTACAGCTCCACCGTGTCGTTGTTCGACGAGGTGACTTCGTTGATCCGAACGTTCGGGTAGCCGGCCGGGTCCGCGGCTGCCGCGGGCTGGGCGGCCAGCATCCCTGCGAGGAGCAGTCCTGAGAGCGTCAAAGCCGTGGCGCATGCAGAGGCGACGCCGGCACGCGAGTGTGAGGTAGGCACGAGGAGCAACTCTGGTGACACGATCTTGAAACGGCGTGTACTCCAGCTGAACGCCACCTGCTGGCCTCCGGAACGCCGGACGCCCATCGCCACCTGCTGGGTCACATGAGATGACTCAGAAGGTGAAGTCCTTGGGAGCGCCTTCGCCTACGCGGCCGTCTGCCGCCTCGCGAAGGATGTCCGCGTGGCCGGTGTGACGCGCGTATTCCTCGATCATGTCCAGGAGCATGTCGCGGACGGTGGGTGTGCGTCCGTCAGGCCAAGTGAATGACGCAGGTCCGTCGAGCCCTCGCTCCTTGATCACCTCAGCTACGAGTTCACGCGAACGCTCGACGGCCTCATGCCACACGGCGTAGAGGTCACCGGGCGGGTCCAGCGCCCCGGTCCGCCACTCCCAGTCCGGGTCGGCGTCGAAGTCCACCGCGTCCCAGGGAGCTCCGTACTCGCGGCCGGCAAGCTTGACGGCCAGCCAGTCCGCCTCGACCAGGGCCACGTGCTTGACGAGGCCACCGAGCGTCATCGCGCTGGCAGCTGTGGTGGCGCGCAGGGCCTTCTCGTCGAGTCCCGACGTCTTCCAGGCGAAGGTCCGGCGGTTGCGCTCGAGAACCGAGCGCAGGGACTCCGCCTCATCAAGGGCCGCAGGCCGGGCAGGGAGGGGAGTTGACTCGCTCATGACCGGCAGCATAGACGTAGCTGCCCCGTAAAGGCATCGCACCGGTGCCATGTACGCGGCATCCGCGAAGGGCTGCCGAGGAGGAGCCGACCGGCCCGTTCTGCCGTGCGGATGGAGCTGTCCGGTCCTCGGCGCCCATCACGACACACGGTCCACGACCTGGGCAGAACCGAAACGGCTTGGCGGGAGGAACCCGAGATACCGGCCGCCGAGGTCATGCGGCGGAAGCGCTGGTCACTGTCACAGCCGGTACAGCACGATGACCCAATGGTCCACATCGCGTTGTTCCACTCCGTTCTCGGCCTGCGCCCCGCCGAACTCCTGGCGGCCGAGAGGCTGCGGGGCTCAGGGCATGAGGTCGTGACCCCTGACCTCTTCGGGGGTGAGATCGCCTCCACTCTGGACGAGGGGTTTCGACTGGTCGACCGGATCGGCTGGGCAACGGTGCTCACGCGCGCGCGGCAGGCCCTGAAGGGCATGCCGGAGGAGGCCGTACTGGCCGGGGTCTCCATGGGGACGGGAGTTGTCTCCGATCTCCTGCCCGAGCGTCCCGCCACGGGTGCCGTACTCCTCCTGCACGCCGTTGTCGACCTTCCCGCATCCGCTCGCCCCGGCCTCAGGGTGCAGGTGCACGCCGCGGAACCCGATGACTTCGCGTCACCTGAGCGCATGGGCGCCCTCCACGGGTCGGCTCGGAAGTCCGGTGCAGCACTCGAAGTTTTCCGCTACCCGGGCGCCGGCCACTTCTACATTGACCGTGACCTGCCCGACCACGACCCGGCGGCGGCCGAACTGACCTGGCAGCGGGTACTCGACTTCCTCCGCTGAGCCGAGCCGAGTTGTCGTCAGTGGCCGAGGTCGAGGCTCATCGAAATCGAAGTCCTCGCCCCATCTACGGAGGCTTCATCGGAACTGGCACGTGAAGCGCTGCACTCGTTCCACGCCTCGTGGAAATCCACTCCATCGCTCGCGACACGCTCGAAGGCGTAACTGGACGCATAGTTGACGGTCTGGCCGAATACGACCTCGTCGATGTACGCCTCCGCAGCGCGGCCGTCATGGCCGGGTGCTCAGCAAGAACGTCCGGGCAAGCCGCTGCCCTCTCGTACCACTCCCGGCCGAGCCCGATCAGGCCGGCGCGGAAGTCCGTAAAACTGTCGTCCGAGCAGCCACCGCCCATGAGGTAGGCGGCTGCGCACACGTCCCAGCCTCGATGACGGTCCAGAGCTACGAGGTGTCCATGGCCGGGAACCCTGCCGGCCGGGTACGACAACGGCCCCTCCGACTGAGGCGGAGGGGCCATTGGGCTCGTTCCAGCCGTACCGGCCGGACGAGTCACGGCGGCGCCACAGGTGCCACCGCCGTGCAGTTCTCGTAGCAACCAGCAGGTCAGCTCTGCGAACCTTCGGCGCGGAGGAAGGAGACCTCCACCCGGCGGTTCTTCTTCCGGCCCTCTTCCGTGCCGTTGTCAGCGATCGGGTACTGCTCGCCGTAGCCCCGGATCTCGAACGTGATGCCGGAACCCGACAGCGACGACTCCAGGACGTTGTGCACGGCATCCGCACGCTGCTTGGAGAGAACGTCTCCGTGCGCGGAGGAGCCCAGATTGTCGGTGAAGCCGAAGACACGGACCTTCTTCGCGTCCTGCTTCTTGATCTCGGCAGCGATCGCGTTGATGCGCCCGTTGGCCGCGGAACTCAGCTTGGCACTGTCCTTGCCGAAGAGGACCTCGGCCTGGAGTGCGAACTTGATGTCGGTGTTGGTGTCCTCGCGACGCTCTTCCCCGCCCAGGTCCTCAATGACGGACTTGATGTCGAGGACCTTGGGTGCAGCAAGCGTGGCACCATCCGGCAGCTTCAGATCCGTGTCGTTCGGATCCACCTTGACCGGAACTTCCGCCGACGCCGACGGGTACGGGCTGTCCTCCGCTGCGGCGTCCGGCGCCGCAGCGACTCCGAAGGCCATCGCCCCGGCAAGCACAGTCATCGCCACCCGGGCCCGGACGCCCTGGGTGCTAATGATGGCACTCATCAAGAGATCTCAATCGTCGCGTTGGCGAAGCCCGGGAACTGAAGGTCGACCTGACTGGTCGAGGTGGCAGGAGCCGGGAATTGTGCGAAGAAAGTGAGACTCTTTCCGGCCTCGATGCTCGGGTCGAATCCGCTCGTCGTCAGCGGCCTGTTGTCCGTGTCGCGAAGCACGTAGTAGCGCTTCTTTGCCTCTGAATCCACCAAGGTCATGGCTGCGAGCGACCGTCCGGTGCCGGCGACGGCCTGCTCCTCACCGCTCCATTGGATCGGAGTCGTGTACAGACCACTGCCTGTGTTCTTGAGTTGTCCGCTGATGGTGAGGAAGCCGCCGGTGTCGCGCTTCGCCGAGTTGATCACCATGTCGATTCCGGAGTCGCCCTTGATCGTCACCAGAACCTTGCTGGTGTCAGGTACCGTCTCCCCTTCACCCTTTCCGGAGTCTTCAGCCGGCTTCGACGAAGAGGCGGACGAACTCTCCTTCTCACCCTTGCCTGAATCACCGCCGCAGGCGGCCACGGAAAGGGTGAGGCCAGCCGCAAGAATTACGGCCGTCGCTGCTCGGCGCAGCTTCCTCACGTGCGGAATACTCATCAGTCAAGGTCCTTTACGATCGCGGTCAATCTTCGGCCAGGCGTACGGTGAAGAGATCAGTCATTTCCGGCAGAAGCGCCAGATCCTTGGGGTCGATCACCCACACCTTGGTGTCACAGGCGAGCGCGCCGGGCGACGGCGACGACAAGTCCGGGTTCGGGACGAACTTGCAGCGAGGTTCGACGACAGCCACTGACGTGGCTTTCGCACGCTTCCCCTTCGTACCCGGAACCAGGTTGGCGCTCATCACCTTGTTCGACTCAACACCAACCCGGAACCCCCAGCGGCCGTCGAAGAGCATGCGGCACTCGACGCTGGTGGCATCGTTCTGCGCAGCGAACGTGGACGCCTTCACGCAACCGTTGTGGGTACCGGGGAAAGGGCTGTTGAACAGGAGGCTGAGGTAGGCCCTGTCCAATATGTGGGCCCGCAGGTCCAGCGCTTCCAGACTGCGGGACTGCTGGGCTGCCGCCAACGCAGAGGCGTCCGCCGCGGTCTGGGCACCGTTGCGTTTGACATCCGCTTCACCGAACGCAAAGAAGATCAACGCGAGAAAGAGCAGGCCCGCCACCGCTGTGATGTACAGCGGTGCGGCCTGCCCTGACTCGCTGCGAGTCCGCGGACTCACTTGTTGAGAACCTCGTTGATCTTGGTGGTGAACTTGTTGCCGATCGTCGCACCCATGTTGGTGTTGAGCAGCGCCACGACGATCGCCACAACCAGGATGGTGATGCCCACGTACTCGATGGCGCCCTGACCCTTGTCGCTGCGGCGCTTCATCGCCTCGACGGCGGTGTTCTTCCAGCCGTTGACGTAGGCCTGCGTGGTGGTGGCGGCCTTCAGGGTGATGTTCGACATGGTGTTCCCCTCCGAGTTCGGCCGACCGGGAGTCGGCCGACACTGCTGCGTAAGTCTTCGTGTCGTCCGCGCTTCCGGCTTCCTCCTGGCCGGTCTCGCTTTCGACATGAGAAACGTACGTCGGGGCAACACCCACCCACATGGGCCTGCGGGCCCAACTCCGGGCCCATTGGTTCAGTTGGGCCTTCGGGCCCACGGCGCGCTCAGCCACGATCCTTCGACCCCCCGGACGACACGCGGTGCCAGTAGGCGATGGCCTCGCCCCGGCTGCCGGCGTTCAACTTGGCGAAGATGCGGTTGATGTGGTTCTTGACGGTCTTCTGGCTGATGAAGCAGGTGGCCGCGATCTGCTGATTGGTCATGCCCGACGCGATCAGACCCATCACTTCCACCTCCCGTTCACTCAGCTCGTCGACCATTCCCTGAGGCGCCATCGAGGATGCCTCTGAAGTTGAATGTGCCACAGAAGGTTGCGCAAGCGAAGCCTTTTGAGTGAATTGAGATGGCCCCAACTCCGTTCGCCCTGGGCTGACCTGGCTATTCGATCCCGATGCGGGGATTGCCCGGTCCCGCATGTTGTGTGCGGATGCAGATTGATGTCCCGGAGGAGACGCCGGTCGGTACCCCTGTCCGGTGAAGGCCGTCCCGAGCCCTTCCGGTAGAGGCAGACTGCCCTGCCCCGACGGACTGCCGCCTCCTCGCACCGACTCCAGCAGAGCGCTGGACGCCGAATACGTGAAGTGGGCCCGCCCCTCCTTCGTGTCCCGTACGGCGGCCACGAGCTGGTCCGCGGTGAACTCGCCGTGCACGAGGTACCCACCGGCGCCCAGCCGCAGTGCCTCGTGCACGATCTCGCTCTCGCGGCTGTAGGTCATCATCAGAACCGGTGCGAGACGCACCAGGTGGGGCAGCGCTGAGATGCCGTCGACCCCTGGCATACGCACGTCCAGCAGGACGACATCCGGGCGGTGCTGCACCGTCATTTCATAGGCCTGACGGCCGTCACCCGCCTCCGCGACCACATCGATGTCGTCGCGTCCCTGCAGCAGAACCGTCAGCCCTGCGCGTACGACCGGATTGTCGTCGGCCACAACGACCCTGAGGGGCATCGGTGGGGGCATGGCCGCAGGGCCGGGGAAGGCAGGAAGTTCTCCGGATGCCGCGGCGGTCGAGGCACCGGAGGTGTGGTTGGAACTGAGCGGGCTGGGATGCGAGGACGTGTGCTGCGAGACATGCGGGTGCTGTGTCCACTGCTCTCCGGAGCTGCGGGAGATCTCGTCCGACATGGTGCGGCCTCCTCTCTCAAGGGTGGGGACTGTCTCGTAACTGTTCTTCTGCGATTGTTAGTTGCGGGTTCATACGTGTTGTCCGGGTACCTGCCCGAGCGGGGGCTGGTACTCCGGTGTGCTGGGGAGTGCGGGAGGTGCCAGATCCATCGCGGCAAGCGAGAGGTCGAGTCGTACCTCGGTCCCCCGTGCCGCGCGGCCTCGACCGATGCGGATGCGCGCACCGATCGACGCGGCCCGTTCGACCATGCCGACCAGCCCGAAGTGTCCGGCCTTCCTCAGGTCGGCCAGCGAGGTCCCCGGGGGCAGGCCCTCGCCGTCGTCGTACACGCTGATGCGCACCACATCGCGGACCAGGCCGGCTGAGACGTCCACATAGCTGGGACGGGCGTGGCGCTGGGCGTTCTCCATGGCCTCGGTCGCGATCGTGAGGGCGTGCCTCGCCACGGCGTGCGGAATGAGCGGAACGGGCCCCTCACTCAGTCTGTGGAAGGCTGCCTTGACGCCATGTCGGCGAGCGAAGTCCCTTGTACGTGCGTCCAGTTCATCGAGGACGTCCACTCCACCGTCCAGGCCGGACTCCCTACGGAGGTCGGAAAGCAACTCACGGGACTCGGCCGCGGCCCGGCGGGCGGATCGTGCGACGAGCTCCGCCTGGTGCTTGACCGTGAGCGGGTCCATGCGGTCCGCCGTGCTGGCCAGTCCTTCTGCCGCGAGTGCGAGGCCGTGGAGGGTCTTGGCGACGGAGTCGTGCATCTCGCGGGCGAGACGGGCCCGCTCCTCCTCGACGGCACCATTGACCGCGAGGCGGGCCCGGGTGTCCGTCAGCGCCTGGGAGGCCGCACCGAACCGGAGCAGCAGACCCCGCAGGGTGCTGCCGACGGCGCCGGCCATGATGCAGAGCCCTACCACCAGGAGCGCCGAGGCGTCCGCTTCGACCTTCCCACTCACTCCGTACGCAGCGGCCAGCAGCAGCGACTGGAGTGCGGCGAAGATCGCACCGCCGCGCCAGCCGTAGACCAGGCCCGCGAGGAGAGGCGTGCAGACCGTGACGTAGGACAGCGTGGAGCCCGGAGAGGCAGCGAAGAGCAGGAGCGCACCGAAGAGCATGTCCGCGGCAAGCAGTGTGGGATGGCGCAGGAGGATCGGACCGAAGCGCTCCCAGTCGCGCATCAGCACGTACGACACCATGACGGTGACGAGAACGGCGGCGCCCACGAGCCAGCTGCCGAGCTCGTCGTCGACCCCGTTGAGCGCGAACGGGGCGGCGAGCGCTGTCATCGCGAGCCGGAAGCCGAACAGCTGTCGGCACAGTGCCTGGAGCGCGTTCACCTGGATCGGCAGGGCCGGCACATGGCCGGGCGTACCCGCCACCGTGGACGCGTCCGGGCCGCCGGTCAGAGCGAGTTGCGCCGTTCGTGGTCCCATGGTTGGTTCACCTCCTCCTCTCCGTATTCGTCCCTTTGCACGCTCAGCCTCCGAAGACATCTCCGATGTTGACGTCCGCCGCGTAGTAGAAGCCCACGGCGATGAGGATCATCGTTCCGGGAAGCATGAAGCTGGTCACGATCAACGTGGCCTTCGGCACGGCCTTGGAGGCCTTACGGCGGGCGTTCTGGGCGTCCGTGCGGCGCATGTCGTTGGCGATCTGGATCAGGGTGTCGACGATGGGAGCACCGAGCTCCTCTCCCTGCTGGAGAGCGGAGACGAACATCGAGACCTGCTCCGACTCGTTGCGCTTGCGCAACTGGTCGAAGGCTTCGCGTCGGCTCACACCCATATCCATCTGGCGCAGTGTGATGCGGAGTTCGTCGGCCCAAGGGCCCGAGTACTTCTCTGAGACCCGCTCCAACGCCTGCCGGAAGCCGAGGCCGGCGGAGACCACGACGGCGAGGACGTCGAGGAAGTCCGGAAGGGTCCGGTCGATGTCGTCCTTGCGGCGCCCGATGGCCGCCCTGATGATCACATCGGTCCAGAAGAAGCCGTACACGGCCAGCAGGACGGCCAGAATGGGCTGCCCGTTCATCAGCATGGCCAGCGCCGCGATCGCGCCGAGGCCTCCGTAGACAGCTCGGCGAGCCGCGTAGCGGTCGACGGTCATACCGCCCGGGTTACCCGCCATGTCGAGCTTGCGTCGGACCTTGTCCACCCGCTTGGGCCCCATCATCCGCAGCACCCGGGGGGCGTACCGCATGCCGAGGCGGTCAATCGCGGAACCGGCCGCTGTCGTGCGGGTGGCACCGACTTCCAATGCGACGGCCAGGTCCCCAGGGAGTTTGGCGTCGGCTCGGTACATGCGGATGCCGTGAAAGGCTCCGTAGACGGCGAGTCCGAAGACGGCCGCGATCAGAAGATCCATGGTGTGTCCTCTCTCCTAATTCTTCGGGGCCGTCGGATTCAGATACGGACGCGAGTGAGCCGGTTGATGAGGAAGAAGCCCAAGCCGTAGAGACCTGCCGCGACCAGAACGGCGATCCGGCCCGTTGTCGCGGCGGTCATGTCGTCCAGTGCCCCGTCCCGCATCCCGTTGATGATCAGCAGGAAGCCCATCCCGAGGATGGGGACCGCGACCGCTGTCACCTTCACCTGTGACAGGAGCGTGGTCACTTCTCGCCGGGTCTCCTTGCGCTCCTCCAGAGTCTCCGTGAGGTTGCGCAGCGAGGAGACGATCGTGCCGCCGGCCCGGTTGGAGAGGATCAGCGTGGACACCAGGACGGTCAGCTCACGGGAGGGCAGTCGTTCGACGAGTTCATTGAGGGCGTCGTCGAGGGAGTGGCCCACGGCCAGCCGGTCCGCCACCCGCCGCAGCTCCTCCCGTGCCGGGTCGTCGAGCTCCTCGACCGCCATCCCGATCGCCGTCCGCAGAGCGAGCCCGGCCTGGGTCGCGTTGGCCAGGACCCGGGTGAGTTCGGGCAGCTGGTTGATGAACGCCTCGGTGCGTTTGGTGCGCTGCCAGTTGAGGAAGGCGTTGCCGCCCCAGAGGCCGATGAGAGCGGCGAGAAGTCCGAAGAACGGCGCGAAGATCGACCCGATGACGAAGTAGAGGCCCAGCAGCGCGGCCACGACGTAGACGGCGTACTCGCCCGGCGTCAGATCGAGGCCCGTCGCCGAGATCTTGCGCTCGATGCGTTTGCCGAGGCTCGTCTTCCGGAGGCGCCGGTCGATCCCGCGGAAGCGCCGGACGCGCCCGCCGATCGTGACCTGCCCGGTCTGGGACATCCGGTCGAACAGGACCTGCCGCTGCGCCTTGCCCGCCGAGTAGCCGTGCACGCCCAGGACGGCGAACAAGCCGGCAAGCAGTGTGACTCCGATCGTCAGGAGCGGAAGATTATCCATGTCGGGCGGGGACCTTCTCAGTGAGCGGCGGGCAGGGACGGGGACGAACGGGACTGGGTCAGGCGGCGGACCGGCGAACGACGAGCTGCTCCTCCGACCGGGCGACACCGAACGCCGCCGGGATGGCCTCGCTCGTCATGTAGAAGCGCTCGGCGACCCGGCGGGGCAGCGGGTAGTACTCGAACTTGCCGACGACGCGACCGTCCGCGGCGATCGGCTGTGCGGCGAAGCGGCAGACCGAGACGATGCGGTAGTCCTCACGGCCGTGGGAATCGACGACGGCGATCTCGGTGATGCGGCGCGAGCCGTCGGCGTGACGGGTCAGCTGCACGATCACGTCGACGGCGCTGTTGATCTGGTCGTGGATCGCCACGAACGGGATCTCGACCTCGGACATGGAGCTCAGCGTCTGCAGACGCATCAGCGCGTCCTCGGCGTTGTTGGCGTGGACGGTGGCGAGCGAGCCGTCGTGACCGGTGGACATGGCCTGGAGCATGTCGAGGGTCTCTCCGCCACGGACCTCACCGACGATGATGCGGTCGGGGCGCATACGCAGGGAGTTGCGGACGAGGTCGCGAATGGTGATCTGGCCCTTGCCCTCCACGTTCGAGGGGCGGCTCTCCAGTGTGATCACGTGGGTCTGCTGGAGCTGGAGCTCGGCGGAGTCCTCGATGGTGACGATGCGCTCGCCGTTCGGGATCAGTCCGGAGAGTGCGTTGAGCAGGGTGGTCTTTCCGGTACCGGTGGCTCCGGAGACGATCACGTTGAACTTCGCGCGGACGAGTCCGGCGAGCAGCATCAGCATGTGCTCGTCGAGCGAGCCGAGGCCGATCATCTCCTGGAGCGTGAACGCCCGGGGGAACCGGCGGATGGTGAGGATCGGGCCCTTGAGGGAGAGCGGCGGGATGATGACGTTGACACGCTCGCCGGAGGGCAGCCGGGCGTCCACCATGGGGTTCGCCTCGTCCACACGACGGTTGACCGTGGAGACGATGCGCTCGATGGTCTGCATCAACTGGTCGTTGGACGAGAAGCGCAGCGGGAGGAGCTCCAGTCGGCCCCCGCGCTCCACATAGACCTGTTCAGGACCGTTGACCATGATCTCGCTGATGGACGCGTCCTCGAGCAGGGGCTCCAGGATGCCGAGGCCGAGGGCTTCGTCGACGACCCGGCGGATGAGCTGCGAACGCTCCATGGAGGAGAGGACGGGGCCCTCACGGCTGATGATGTGGCCCAGCACGCGCTCCAGGCGCGCCCTGCGCTCGGCCGCCGCGAGGGCGGACATCTCGGCGAGGTCGATCTCCTCCAGGAGCTTGGCGCGGTAGATCCCGACCAGCTGGCTCTCCTCGCTCAGCCCGTTCGTCGGCTCGGGACTGGTGATGCGCGCCCGCAGACTCATGCTCTCAACTCCTTCTGGTGGTGCAGGGCACGGAGATCAGCCGCGCGGCATGGTGGCTTTCTTGGTGACGGATCCGAAGTCGAACATCGGGATCACGGCGGGGATGTCGATCTTCACGGTCACGGTCACCTCGTCGAATCCGTGCCGGACGTCGACTTCGGCGTCATCGACCAGCCATCCGCTCATCGACGCGAGCGCCGCCTGCTGCGCGGGCATGGAAGCGCGGTCGTACGACCCCACTCGGGCACCCGACCGGGAGGCCGTGCCGGCCTGCTGGGCCGCGTACACCGCGATACCGAGCTGGACGACGGCGATGGCGACAACCAGGAGGAGAGTGAGGACGCCTACGTACTCAATAGCGGCCTGGCCCTTCTGAGAGGCGCTGCGCGTCCGGCGACTGCGCGGAAGGAGGTGCAGTGCGTGGGTCACCATCCCCAGCTCCTCTCCAGGTTTGCCGAAGCCTCGCCCGTCAGCGTCATCGGCGTGTTGAACCCTCCGGGGAAGAGCAGCGGCACCTTGACGTCCACTCGGGATGTCATCAGGTCACCCGAGGAGTGGCAGTTGAAGTTCGCGTCCCAGGCGCTCGGCAGGTCTTCCCGCCCGGCCTCCCTGCACGCCAACAGGGCGCTTCCGTTGGCCGTCGTGGCGGCGGTGACCGCCTTGTCGGCCGCGTTGCCCGCCAGCATGAACGTGTAGCCGATCACGGCGCCCTGCCACATCAGGGCGAGCGTGATCAGGATCAGCGGGAGTGTGCCCGTGAACTCGATCGCGGTCTGTCCCCGGTCACCCCGAAGTCCGCCTCGACGGCCCCGTACGGCGCGCAGGACCGCGTCACCCGGCGGCTCCGGTACGCCGGGTATGAGGTGTTCGGCTGCGCCTCCTGGGCCTGTGACAGGTCCCGTTCCTGGAAGTCTCATGGTTCAACTGTCCCCCTCGGTCGCATCGTTTCGCTCGTCACTTCACACGTCCGCGCCGGCCACCGATTGCACCTCGGTCACCCTTGAACTTGCCCTGCTTGTCCGCGTTTTCGGCGTTCTTGACCAGCCCCAGATCTCCCGCGAGTCCCCACAGTGCCTGCTTCACCGTGGACTTGGCCTCCAAATCCTGCATTCGGCCCGCGTCCACGACCGCCTGCAGTTCCTTGAAGTTCGCGGGGATGACGATCCGGGCCACCTTCGTGGCCGTGATCTTCTCGATCAGTGGCGGCTGGATCTCCGTGTTGCGGGTGTAGCGGTTGACGACCGTGATCGTCTCCTCCGCCTTCCGGATCTGCAGCCGGTCCCAGAGCCGGACCATGCGCTTGGCGGCCCGGACCGTCACCACGTCGGGCGTGGTCACCAGCAGGGTCCGGTCCGCCATTTCGATCGCTGCGGCGTTGGCCGTGTTCATGTGCGTACCGCAGTCGATGATCACCACTTCGAAGCGGTGCCTGAGTGCGCTGATGGTCTGGCGTACGACCCGGTCGCTGACCTCCTCGCCCCGCTCCCCCTCCCCCGGAGCCAGCAGCAGCCCGATTCCGGTGTCGTGGTTGAACAGGGCGTCCTGGAGCACGCGGGGCGAGATGTCCTGGATGGTGGAGAGGTCGACGATCGACCTGCGGAACTGGACGTCGAGGTACGAGGCCACGTCACCGGACTGCAGGTCCAGGTCGGCCAGCGCGACGGTGTGCCCGGACGCCCTGGCCGCGAGGGCGAGCTGGACGGCGGTGACCGTCGTGCCGACGCCGCCCTTGGCGCCGCTGACCGTGACGACCGTGCCGCCCGGGCCGGTGAAGACGTCCGCACCCTGGCCCAGGTGCCGGCGGACGCCCACGGACCAGGCCGCGGCGGCCTGTACTCGCTGGGCCAGTTCCTCGTACGAGATCGGCAGGCCGACCAGGCCTCGCGCACCGGAGTCCATGGCGGCCGAGTAGAGCCCCGGGCTCGCGTCGGTGGTGACCAGCACGACCCCGACCGCCGGGAAGCGGAGGGCCACCTCCCGGATCAGCTCGAGCGCTGGAACCGGACCGATCCGCTCATGTACCAGCACGACCTCGGGCAGCTCGTCCAGGGACTCGCCGGCCAGCCGTGCCAGGGTGTCGAGCAACGAGGTCGAGTCACCCAGAGGCCCGGCCGGCTCCGCGTCGGGGAGCTGGCTGAGCAGTGTGGTGATGGATCGGGCGGCGTCGGCATCACCGACGGCCGGGAGGATTCTTGTGCTCATCCGGCCCTCACTTGTTCTTGTCTTCGTCGAGGTTGTAGCTGCCCTCGCCCGGACGGAGCGTGGTCGGGCTGTTCTCCGGGAGGAGGGCGAGACGTACGTGCTCGGCGAAGGACTCGGCGTAGGCGACGCGCTGGGCGTCCGTGGTGTTGAGGGCGAAGGTGATCGGCACCGCCTCGGTCGGGCCGCTGTTGCGGTCGTCCCGCTTCGGGTCCAGGGCGGTCAGCTGGCCCACGTCGATGACCTTGGCGTTGGGCACGATGACGCGTGAGGTGGCCTTGTCGCCCTCGTTCTCGGCGGCGAAGGTCGCGAAGATGTTGACGAGGTTGCCGGGGCGGATCTTGCCTGCGACACCGGTCGCGGCGTCGATCATGATGGCTATCTCCTGCTCGCCGTTCTCCACCCTCGGGCGTTTGACGAGCATGTCGTCCTGGAGGAGGGAGCCCTTGCGCAGCTGTGTGACGGCGATCTTGCCGTTGATGATCGCGAGGTCGGTGACCGCGTTCTCGGACAGCCAGCGCTTGGGCATCTCGACCTTCTCGAACTGCCCCGGTTCGAGTGCCGTGTACGGGGCCACGTCCGTTTTCACCTGGTAGGCAGTCACCTCCGGTCCGACCTTCGAGTTGACGTCGCTGATCACCGAGAGCACACCGGCGAAGGCGCCGAAGGCACAGAGGACCGACAGGAGCAGAAGGATGACGCCGCGGCGTTGCCGTGAGTTCATGAGCGGAGCAACCTCGTTGGGAGACGTGGGCCGATGAGCGGGCAGATGGGCGGAGCGGTTTCGTGCCGTTTCGGTTCAGGATCATGAGGCGGAGCGGGGCCGTGCGGGGCCGTGCCGGGCGGGCGTGGGGACACCGGAGCCTTTCGGTCCGGCTTGTCCCGTCCGGCTGTACCGTCCGGCTGCCCTGTCGACTGCCGGGAAGCACAGCGGGGACGCACGGTGCGGTGTTCTACGACCCTTGGCGCATGGGTGTTCCTTGGTTCAGGACACCGGAAGCGCGCGTTTGGTTCTCCTGCGGCTTCAGTGGCGCCGAGCACAACCCACAGCGGTCGCCGATGAGTTCATTTCCGCACCAGGTGCAAACCTCCCTGCGGACCGAAGAAACCAGCTGGTAGATGACCGAGATATCGGGCAGGAAAGCAGCGAATTCGATCATCTTCGACGTGCCCCACCAGCCCGGTGAATCCGAGGGCAGTGCGACTTCGTGCACGGCCTGGACCTGCCAGGCCGGTGCGATCGTGCCGGTCACCCAGTCCGACTGCAGCTGGCCCTTGGCGACCAGCAGGTGCGTACCGAACTCCGGGCCGGCCAGCTCTCCCGTGCCGATCTTGATCAGCTGGGGGTTCGGGTTGGCGAGCACCCCGAACTGCGATCCGGGCACCCATGACTTGGCGTGGGCCTTGAGGCTGACGGGGACCCGGTCGAGTTTGGTGACCGAGTTGAGGAGGGCGCCGGCGTGGATGTAGTGGGCGAGCAGCCTGGCGGCGGATGCCACCACTCCGGCGCTGAAGTCGCAGATGGACAACTGCCGCAGCTGACGCACCAGGACGGCGAGCCCGAGGGGCGGGAGATCCACCTTGAGCAGGGCGATGCGGTCGCTCTCGAGCATGTTGCGGATGGTGTGCAGCCGCCGCTCGTGGGCGGTCGCGATGTTGGCCGGATAGACGGCGATGACATAGCCGTGCTGGTCGAGCAGCACCTGCATGTCCACCAGCGCCTGGTCCAACGCCTGGTCACCGGGCGCCTGCAGGAGCGCCGCGGGCGGCGTCTGCTGGTCGGTGGGCGGTAGGACCAGGTCGGCACTGGTCACTGCTATTGCGGTCGGCACGCTGTTCCCCGTTCGGCTCCGGCCGCCGCGTACCGCCGGCCGCAATCGCTCCCTGCTCCGTGCTCCTGATCCAGCACTTTATCCACGTACCCGGATGCAGAGAACACCTTTCGGCCCCCAGTAAGTCACTCCGCAGGAGTTCCACACAGGGCCCTCGTACCCAAATCGGGAGATGTGACCAGTCGTTAAATTCCGTACCAGCAGAAGGTTTAATCGCGTACTTCACGATGAGGCGTGATCCACTCGATGTTGTTGCACGTCAGCACGGTGGGAGCGCTTCCTGTTCCGGCACGGGACGCGGAATTCGGGCCCAGCTCACACTCTGGGCCCGGATTGGGGCCCCAGGACCCACGCCCGGCACCTGCTTCGCTCCGTAGTCTCCGGTTCCTGCCGGCGGTGGCTGCCGGGTGCGAAGGGAGCTCCTCGAATGGATCAGATCGGGCGAATACCGTCGCTTTCCGGGCGGCGGGGCAACAGGAGCTGGTACGGCCTGCCGCTCGACGACCGCGGCGCCACCGCGACCGAGTACGTGGGCATGGTCGTGGTCGTGACCTCGATCATCGGCGCGCTCACCGCGACCCAGGTCGGCGGTCGCATCGCCGAGCGGTTCAAGTGCGCCGTCACCTTCGGGGAGTGCGGCAGCGGCGGCGAGAACGAGGCGGCCCCCAAGACGGACGCCGACTACGAGCCGCCGCTCTGTCAGCTCTCGTCCATCTCCGACAAGGCCGGGGCGAAGGCCAAGGTCCTGTTCATCGAATGGGGCGAGGAGTACGGATTCCAGCAGCAGACCTTCCAGTCGAAGACCGACATGAACGGCGACGGCAAGGTCGACGAGAACGACCAGCAGGTCACCATGACCTTCACCGACGCCGCTTCCATCGCCGCCAAGAAGGACTGGAAGCCGGGTGCCAAGGTCGGCAAGTTCGGTTCGGACAAGGTGGAGCTCGGGGCCGGCCTGAAGGTCACCAACGGTGACACCTGGGTCTTCAAGAGCGAGGAGGAGGCCAAGTCCTTCCGCGACGACATCGAGCTGCTCAAGACGTACGAGCTGACCAACCGGCACGCCAACTCCCAGGGGGCCGGGCTCGGCAGCAGCATCCTCTACCTCTTCGGCAAGGGCCCCATGGCCGAGGAGGAGAAGCTCCGCAAGAGCATCGACGAGAAGCTGGGCGACCGGCACATCAGCTACGGCAAGGTCGGCTTCGAGGCCAGCGCCGCCGCGGGTATCAAGATCGGTGCGGGCGACGACAAGAAGCTGAGCGCGGCGCTGGGCGGAAACTTCAAGTTCTCGCCCGAGGTGACCTGGACGGACAACAACTTCAAGGGCACCAAGGCGTACACGTACTCCGCGGCGATCGAGTACGGCACCAAGGCCTCGTACGAGGCCGGGCCGATCAGCGGGGAAGCCGGCGCCTCCACCACGCAGACCGGTTCCATCACCGTCACCCACGACAAGAAGACCGGCGAGCTGCTGCGCATCGACATGACGCGGACGGTGGAGAAGGGCAGCGTCAAGGACGGAGTCAAGGTCGGCGGCGACAACGGGAAGTCCGGTACCGACAAGCGCGGCGGCAGCGGGAGCGTCAAGGGCGGTGACTCGGAGACCGGCATCGAGGTGGTCACCAACTCGGTGGTGCTGAAGCCGGGACCGGAGGGCGACGCCGACCGGCAGATCGCCCAGGACTGGCTGAACGGGAACGGCAAGTACGGCATGCCCTTCAGCTACATGTTCAACGACAACGCGCCGACGTCACGGCCGGGCGCCGACGACCCGTTCGGGCAGCTGCTCTTCGACAACGGGCTCTCGAGCCGCACGACCTACACCGGCCAGACCGAGGCCGCGGAGTACGGCTTCGAGCTGAACCTGGGCCTCAGCGTCGGCTTCTCGGTGTCCACCGAGAAGAAGGAGGAGACCCTCAACGACGCGGAGTTCCTCGGGGCGCCGAACGGGGGCAGCCGAAGCTATGTGCCGTACAGCTACTGTGCGAACTGATCACGGCCGACAGGAGCAGCCAGCCATGGACAGCAGCGGAATCAAGCAGGACAGGACACCTCGCGGCGGACGTACCGGGCGCGGAGTGGTCGTCGGGGGCCTGGTCGTCGCCCTGGGCGTATTCGCCGTCGGATGCGGCGACGACGCCGCCACCGGTACGACACCGCAGGGGTGGGGCAAGCTCACCACCCCGGCCGTCTCGGTGGCGCACCCGGCCGCCTTCAAGGAGCAGAGCGACGCCGAGCGCAGCAAGTTCAATGCCGCCGGGGCCCGGCTGACGGAGGACGGCAGGACGGTCGGCACCATCACCGTGCAGCTGGACTTCACCAACGCCGATTCGGTGGAGGAGGCGGCGATCGGCGCCGAGGCGGGCATCGCGCTCGGGGCGACGCTGAAGAAGCAGTCGGACGTCTCCGTCAAGGGTCCCGAGGAGGTGCGGGAGGCCAAGCGTGTCGAGTTCGAGTTCACCTCCGGCGGCGAGGACGGAACCCCTGCCAAGGGCACCCGCGTCAAGGGCGTGATCATCACGGGCCTGGACTCGGAGAAGAAGACGTACGCGGTCCGTATCGATGCCGCCAAGGGCACGCTGGCCGCATCCGACCTGGACCGGATCATCGAAAGCATCACGGTGAAGTAGGTCGTTCGATGCTGTTCACCGGCCGATACGGAGGCACACCCGCATGACTCGCTACAGCTACCCCGGGACCCCCACCCACCGGGACGACGGACGCGGGGCAGCCGTCTTCGCGCTGGCCCGCGCCTGGGCTGCCGGCATCGTCGTGCTCGTCGTCACCGAGTACGTGCAGGCCACGGTCGTGTACGAGCACGTGGCCACCCCGGAACGGATGGAGACCTTCGGCGGCCGTCTGCTGCTGATCCACATACCCAACGCGGTCTGCCTCGCCCTGGCCGCATGGGCGGCGGCCCGCATGCACCGCGAGCCCTTCCGCCAGTCGCTGCCGCAGCACATGGCCGCGGTGATCGCCGTGCCCGTCGTGGCGCAGCTGCTGAACATGGCGGTGCAGTGGGAGGAGATGGCCGCGGAGGGGCTGTTCATGTCGAACGCCGTACTGGCTGTGGGGTGTGTGAGCGGATACGTGGCGGCACGGCTGCAGGACGACGCCTGAGCGCCTCGTTCATTGTGCGGGTTGGGACGAGCTGCCGCCAGAGGTCTTGACAACTTGATTGGTCTGGACCAGTTTATGGCCAGCGGTGGCCACCGTTTCGCGCCAGCACCCCCAACTCCCCCACCGGAGGCAGCAAGTGGAACGCTCCGCAGGCAGCAGACACAGAAGAGGCCGTCCCCGGGCCTTCCTCGGCGGGGCGGTCGCCGCCCTCGCGGCCGGTGCCCTGACCGTCACCGGGCTCGTCAGCAGCGCGGAGGCGGCCGACGTCAACGTCGCCAAGAACGCCGGCTTCGAGTCCGGGCTCTCCAACTGGACCTGTTCCGCCGGGAGCGGCAGCGCCGTCTCCTCGCCCGTCCACGGCGGTGCGTCCGCCCTGAAGGGCACCCCGGCCGGCCAGGACAACGCCAAGTGCACGCAGACCGTGGCGGTGAAGCCCAACTCCACGTACTCGCTGAGCTCCTGGGTGCAGGGCGGCTACGCCTACATCGGCGCGAGCGGCACCGGGACGACGGACGTCTCCACCTGGTCCCCCGGGTCCAGTGCCTGGACGCAGCTCAGGACCAGCTTCACGACCGGCGCCTCCACCACCTCGGTGACCGTCTATACCCACGGCTGGTACGGCCAGGCGGCCTACTTCGTGGACGACGTCGAGGTGACCGGGCCCGACGGCGGCGGCGGTACGGACCCCGAACCGGCGATCCCCGGCACCCCCGCCGGTCTGACCGTCGGCGCGACGACGTCCTCCTCCGTGTCCCTGTCCTGGAACTCGGTCTCCGGCGCCACCGGCTACACCGTCTACCGGGGCGGTACGAAGGCGACCACCTCCACCGGCACCTCGGCGACCGTGACCGGGCTGGCCGCGGACACCGCGTACCAGTTCTCCGTGAGCGCCACCAACGCCGCCGGTGAGTCGGTCAGGTCGGCGGCGGTCAGCGGCCGTACGGCCAAGGCCGACGGCCCCGGCCCCGTGACCTCCGTGCCCAAGCACGCGGTGACCGGCTACTGGCAGAACTTCAACAACGGCGCGACCGTCCAGAAGCTCAGCGACGTACCCGCGAACTACGACATCATCGCCGTCTCCTTCGCGGACGCCACGGCCACGCCCGGTGCCGTCACCTTCAACCTGGACTCGGCGGGTCTGAACGGCTACACCGTCGCCCAGTTCAAGGCCGACATCAAGGCCAAGCAGGCCGCGGGGAAGAACGTCATCATCTCCATCGGCGGTGAGAAGGGGACGGTAGCGGTCAACAGCGACGCCTCCGCCACCGCGTTCGCCGACTCGGTGTACGCGCTCATCCAGGAGTACGGCTTCAACGGGGTCGACATCGACCTCGAGAACGGCCTCAACGCGACCTACATGACGAAGGCGCTGCGCTCCCTGTCGTCGAAGGCGGGCTCCGGCCTCGTCATCACGATGGCGCCGCAGACCATCGACATGCAGTCGACGTCCGGTGAGTACTTCAAGACGGCGCTCAACATCAAGGACATCCTGACCGTCGTCAACATGCAGTACTACAACAGCGGTTCGATGCTGGGCTGCGACGGCAAGGTCTACTCGCAGGGCTCGGTGGACTTCCTCACCGCGCTCGCCTGCATCCAGCTGGAGGGCGGCCTCGCCCCGTCGCAGGTCGGCCTCGGCGTCCCGGCGTCCACCCGCGGTGCGGGCAGCGGCTACGTCGCCCCGTCCATCGTGAACGCGGCCCTGGACTGCCTCGCCAAGGGAACGGGCTGCGGTTCGTTCAAGCCTTCCAGGACCTACCCGGACCTGCGCGGTGCGATGACCTGGTCCACGAACTGGGACGCCACGGCGGGCAACGCCTGGTCGAACGCGGTCGGCCCGCACGTCCACGGGCTCCCGTAACCGGGTCGGACCTTCGAGCCAGCAGCGCCGCCGCTCCCCCGGCGGCGCTGCTGCGTTCCCGCGGATACGTACGGCGTTGTCACCAGGGCAGGTCGCGCACCTGCTGGACGCACAGCACGACGAACAGCAGGCCCGCCGCACCCAGCATCCCGTTGCTGAGCCAGCCGTTGCGCCATTCCCTGGGCGTACGGGAGGAGTTGAGCAGCATCAGCAGGGTCAGGGCCAGGAACGGCATGAAGAAGGCGCCGAGCACCCCGTACCCGATGACCAGGCCGAACGGCTCGTCCAGCCAGAGCAGCGTCATCGGCGGGAAGGTCAGCCAGAGCAGGTACACGCGGAAGGGTACGGACCGCTCCTGGCGGCCGACCGTCCCGCTGCCCGCCCTCTCCGTGTCCCCGCTGCGGCGGCCGGCCCGCATCCGCTCGACGAAGTCGGCGAACATCAGGCTCACGCCGTGCCAGACGCCGATGAGCGACGAGAACGAGGTGGCGAAGAAGCCGACGAGGAAGAGCTTCGCGGTGGTCGCCCCGAAGCGGTCCTGAAGGATCTGGCCGAGGTCGATCAGCCCCCGGTCGCCCTTCGTCAGGGCGATCTGCGAGGAGTGCAGCAGTTCGGCGCCGACGATCAGCATGGCGACGACGAAGACGCCGGTGGTGATGTAGGCGGCCCGGTTGTCGAGCCGCATCACCTTCATCCAGGAGGAGTTGCTCCAGCCCTTGGCGTTCACCCAGTACCCGTACGCCGCCATGGTGATGGTGCCGCCGACCCCGCCGATCAGTCCGAGCGTGTAGATCAGCGAGCCGTCGGGGAGCACGGGCAGGAGCCCCGCGAAGGAGGCGCCCACATCCGGCACCACCCGGATCGCGACGTAGACCACGACGACGAACATGACGCCGATCAGGACCGTCATGACCTTCTCGAAGACGGCGTACTGGTTGAACCAGACGAAGACCAGGCCGACCAGCCCGGTGATGATCGCCCAGGTCTTCAGCCCCGGCCCGTCGGGGAACAGCGCCACGATGGGCAGGGCGCTGGAGGACATGGCCGTCGCGCCGTACACGAAGCCCCAGATGACGACGTAGATCGCGAAGTAGACCGTGGTCCACCCGCCGATGCTGCGCCAGCCGTCGAAGAGGGTGCGGCCCGTCGCGAGATGCCACCGGCCCACCGCCTCGGCCAGGGAGATCTTGACGAGGCAGCCGATGACGGCCGCCCACATGAGGGTGTAGCCGAATTTGCTCCCCGCGATGAGTGTCGCGACGAGGTCCCCGGCGCCGACGCCGGTGGCCGCGACGACGATGCCGGGCCCGATGTACTTCCAACTGGATTTACGGGGACGGGAGTCGGGCTCCCCGGTTCCTGATCCCGCGACGGGTCCCTGCCCCGTCCCTGATCCTGACTCTGTGGTTCCGCTTGTGTCCACCATGCCGATCAACGAAGCGCAAAGAGGCAGATCGCACAAGGGGGCGCGTGGCAACGACCTCTCCGGCCGCACCGGATCACGGTGCGGCCGGAGGGCCGGATCTGCGGCCGTAGCGGTCAGATCACCAGGCTCAGCGCCGCGGCGACCACGAAGCCCGCGACCGACAGGACCGTCTCCAGGACCGTCCACGACTTCAGGGTGTCGCGCTCCGAGATGCCGAAGTACTTCGAGACCATCCAGAACCCGCCGTCGTTGACGTGCGAGGCGAAGATGGAGCCTGCGGAGATCGCCATGATGATCAGCGCGAGGTGCGCCTGCGACATGTCCTGTCCCTCGACCAGCGGGACGACGATGCCCGCCGTGGTGACGATCGCGACCGTGGCCGAGCCCTGGGCGACGCGCAGCACCACGGAGATCAGCCAGGCGAGCAGGATGACCGGGAGGCCGACGTCGTTGAAGGTGTCGGCGAGCGCGTCCGCGATGCCGCTCGCCTTGAGCACGGCGCCGAAGATCCCGCCCGCGCCGACGACCAGCAGGATGTTGCCGACCGGCTTGAGCGAGGACGTGGAGACCGATTCGAGTGACTTGCGGGACCAGCCGCGCCGGATGCCCAGCAGGTAGTACGCGAGGAACAGCGCGATGGTCAGCGCGACGAACGGGCTGCCGAAGAACTCGATGACGGAGCGCAGGGTGGAGGGGTCCAGCGCGATGGAGGAGAACGTCGCGGCGAGGATCAGCACCAGGGGGGCGCCGATGATCGCGAGTACGGTGCCGAGCGCGACGGGCTTCTCGCGGGGGGTGACCCCACTGGCGCGCTGTTCGGCGGCGACGGCGGCCTTGGCCTCCTCGGCGGCCTCCACCATGTCCTGCGGGACCTCGACGAAGATGCGCTTGCCGATCCAGGCGGCGTAGACCCAGGCGGCGAGGACGGACGGGATGCCGACGACGGCGCCCATCAGGATGACCCAGCCGAGGGAGACGTCGAAGAGTCCGGCGGCGGCCACCGGTCCGGGGTGCGGCGGCAGGAACGCGTGGGTCATGGAGAGGCCGGCCAGCAGCGGCATCGCGTACAGCAGGATCGATTTGCCCGAGCGCTTCGCCGCGGCGTACACGATCGGCGCCAGGACGAAGATGCCGACGTCGAAGAAGACCGGGATACCGAAGATCAGACCGGTGAGGCCCATGGCGAGCGGGGCGCGCTTCTCGCCGAAGAGGTTGAGCAGGCGGGTGCTCAGCACCTCGGCGCCGCCGGAGACCTCCAGGATCGCGCCGAGCATGGTGCCGAGGCCGATGATGATCGCGACATGGCCGAGGATGCCGCCCATGCCGGCTTCGATGACGGAGACGGCTGCGGACTTCTGGACCGTGCCGAAGAGTTCGGTGACGGAGAGACCGGCACCCAGGCCGACGGCTATGGAGACGGCGAGCAGCGCGACGAACGGCTGCAGCCTGACCTTGATGATCAGGAGGAGCAGGAGCGCGATTCCGAGCGCGGCGACGGTCAGCAGTCCGGCGGTGCCGTCGATCAGGAGCAGCAGTCCACCGGTGTGCGGTGGTATCTCGGCCGGCGCCGGTGGGGCAGCGAGCAGCATGTTCGGTCAACTCCGGGGGGTAACAGGGGGGTCCTTCGGGGCAGGGGGGAGCGCGGCACGGCGCTCCCGTGCGAAGGGGACGGGGCGCCGGGCCGTGATGCGGGGTGGGGCGGTGGGGGAAGCGGGTCAGCCGAGGACCGCGAGGGCGTCGATCTCGATGAGGAGTCCCGCGGGGAGGCCGACGTAGACCGTCGTACGGGCGGAGGCGGGGGCCTTGAGCCCCTGCTCCTCGAAGTACGCGTTGTAGATGGCGTTCATCTCGGCGAAGTGGTCGACGTCCGTGAGGTAGACGCGCATCATCATCACGTCGTCCCAGCTCGCGCCGCCCTCCTCCAGGATCGCCTTGACGTTGGCGAAGGTCTGCAGGGTCTGCTCGCGCAGCGTCGGGCCGGCCGGGGTGGGCGCCTGGCCCTCGACGGCGGGCAGGAAGCCGACCTGTCCGGCGACCTGGAGGATGTTCCCCTTCTTCACGCCGTGCGAGAACTTCGCGGGCGGGGCGGTGTGGGTGCTGGGGGTGAGCGCGGTCTTGTCGGTCATGACGTTCAGGCTTTCTTGGTGGGGGTGGCGCCGGAGTACTCCCGGCTGATGGTGTCGGCTGTGCGGCGCACCAGGGGGAGCAGGGTGAGGAGTTCCTCGGCCGTGACGACCACGTTCGGTGCGGACACCGACATGGCGGCGACGACCCGCCCGTCCGCACCCCGGATGGGGGCGCCGATGCAGTTGATGGACTCCTCGTGGCCGCCGAGGTCGGTGGCCCAGCCCTGTTCGCGCACGCCGGCGAGTTCCTTGAGGAACGCGCCGGCGTTCGGGATCGAACGGGACGTGTACATGGGGTAGTCGAGCCGTTCGGCGATCGCGCGCCGCTCCGGCTCGGTCAGGTCGGCCAGGAGCAGCTTGGCGACGGCGGCGACGGTGATCGCGACGGGCTTGCCGATCCGCGAGTACATCCGCACCGGGTAGCGGCTCTCGACCTTGTCGATGTAGAGGACCTCGTTCTCCTCGTACACGGCGAGGTGGACGGTGTGCCCGCACTGCTCGTTGAGCTCGACGAGGTGGGTGTGCGCGATCTCACGGACGTCGAGGTTCTCGACGGCTTCCTGCGCGAGGGCGAAGAGCCGGGCGCCGAGGCGGTAGCGCTGGTCCTGCTGGCGGTAGACGAGTCCGTGCTCGTGGAGCGTACGCAGCAGGCGCAGCGCCGTGGACTTGTGGACGCCGAGCCGCTCGGCGACCTGGCCGAGGTCGGCGGGGCCCTGGGCGAGCAGCGGCAGGATGCTCAGCGCGCGGTCGACGGTCTGGCTCATCCGCGTGCCTCGCTGTCCTCGGCCCGGTCTTCGCCCGGGACGCCCTTCGTGTCTGTTCTCTCGCTGCGCTCGTTCACGGCGTACGTACCTCCGGATCGTCCCCCGTCCACCCGGGGCCGAGACGAAGTCTCCCCCAGGCGTCGTCGTCGAGGTCCGCGAGACGGTCCGCGTACGCGCGGGCCGGCGGGCCGGTGAGGTCGCCTGGGACGGTGAGGACGGCGGCGGCCATGAGGTGGCCGTGCCGGATCCGGTGCCGTACGGGCAGTCCGCGCAGGGTGGCGGAGAGGAATCCGGCGGCGAAGGCGTCACCGGCGCCGACGGGCGCGACGACGTCGACCGTGAGGGCGGGGACGGTGGTGGCGGTGTCGGTGCCTCCGGCCCCGCGCGAGAACACCGTCGCTCCCTCGCTCCCGCGCTTGACGACCAGGACCGCGGGCTCCGGCAGTGCCTCGCGGATAGCGGCGGTCCCGCGTACTCCCCACGCCTCCTCGGCCTCGTCCTCGCCGACGAAGACGAGGTCGCAGCGGCGGGCGAGGTCGAGCAGTACGTCCGGTCCCGCGGCGCCGTTCCGCCACAGGCCGGGGCGGTGGTTGACGTCGAAGGAGACCAGCGGGCGGCCGTCCCGTGGGGCGGTCAGGTCGTGGAGCAGGGCCAGGCAGTCCGCGGAGAGCGCGGCCGTGATGCCGGACAGGTGCAGGATGCGGCAGGCCAGGAGGTCCTCGTAGGGCACGTTGTGCGGGGACATCGCGGAGGCGGCGGATCCCGCCCGGTAGTAGGCGACCTCGTGGGTGTCGGTGGCCCGGTCCGTCGCCGTGCGGAAGTAGATGCCGGTGGGGCGGTCCGGGTCGCGTCGTACGGCGGAGGTGTCCACGCCGTATCCGGCGACGGCGGCGACGAGGTGGTCGCCGAAGCCGTCGGCGCCCACCCGGCTGACCCACCTGGTCCGGTGGCCTGCCGCGGCGAGCGCGCAGGCGACGTTGGACTCGGCGCCGCCGATGCCGCGGCCGAAGGTGGGTACGTCGGCGAGGCGGCCGGGCTGCGAGGGCAGGAACGTCACCATGGACTCACCGAGACAGACGACGTCCGCGTCTGCGGTGCTTGTCCCGGCTGCGGATCCGGACACTCTGGGCTCCTCGTGGTCGGCTGTCGGCGCCGGTGCTCACCATTGACCCGGCATCGGCTCGGATGTTAGACAGCGTCAAGCGATATGCGCAATGGGTGTTGCACATGATGCAACGATCACTTTCGAGGAGGCTCCCTTGGCCGCCGAGCAGTCCGTCACGGCACTCATCGACGAACAGGTCGACCACCGCTTCAAGGCGCTGCCGCCCGACGCGGAGGGACTGAGTGTCGGCGCCCTGGCCGCCGAACGCCGGAACCTCTTCACCGGCGGGTTCACCACCCCGGTGCTGGCTCTGTCCGCGGAGTCGGTCGAGGCGAACCTCGCCCTGCTCGAGACGTACGCCGAGCGGCACGGCCTGGCCTTCGCACCGCACGGCAAGACGTCGATGTCCCCGCAGCTCTTCGCACGTCAGCTGGAGTACGGCGCCTGGGGCATCACCGCCGCCGTCCCCCACCAGGCGCGCGTCTACCGTGCGCACGGCATCCAGCGGATCTTCCTGGCCAACGAGGTCGTCGACGCGGTGGCGCTGCGCTGGCTGGCCGCCGAGCTGGACGGCGACCCTGACTTCACGTTCGCCTGCTACGTCGACTCCGTACGCGGTGTCGAGCTGATGGACGAGGCCCTGCGCGCCGCGGGCGCCGTACGCCCCGTCGACGTCGTCGTGGAGCTGGGCGCGGGGCAGGGCGCGCGCACCGGTGCCCGTACGGAGGCCGACTGCGCGGCCGTCGCCGACGCGGTGGCCGCCACGTCCACGCTGCGCCTGGTGGGCGTCGCCGGGTACGAGGGCGAGGTGCCGGACGCCTCCCCCGAGCGCGTACGGGAGTGGCTGCGCCGTCTCGTCGCGCTGGCCGCCGGCTTCGACGCGGCCGGCCGCTTCGCGAAGCTCGCCCCGGCCGACGCGATCCTCATCAGCGCGGGCGGCAGTGCCTGGTTCGACGCGGTCGCCGACGTCTTCGCGGGGATTCCCGAACTCTCCCGTCCCGTCTGCAAGCTGCTGCGCTCCGGGGCGTACGTCTCGCACGACGACGGCCACTACCTGCGCATCACCCCGTTCAACCGGGTCCCGGAGGAGGGCGCCCTGCAGCCCGCCTTCCGGCTCTGGGCCCAGGTGGTCTCGCGCCCCTCCGGCGAGCAGGCGTTCCTCAACGCGGGCAAGCGGGACGCGGCGTACGACCTCGACCTCCCGCAGGCGCAGGTCGTACGGTCCGCGCGCGACGGCTCGGTGCGGGCCGCCACCGGCATCACGGTCACCGGTCTGTCCGACCAGCACACCTGGGTCGGCACGGAGGAGGGCGCCGAGCTGGAGGTGGGCGACTGGGTCGGGATGGGTCTGTCCCACCCCTGCACGAGCTTCGACAAGTGGCAGCTGATTCCGCTGGTGCAGGCGGACGGCACGGTCACGGACTACATCCGCACGTTCTTCTGACCCCGACGGGGTTCGTTTCCCCGCCCCGCCCCTTCCCGTGACCGGGGCTCCGCCCCGGACCCAGCTCCTCGATCGCCGGAGGGGCTTGAAACCGCAGGGTCCGGCGGCGGAGCCCCGGTCACGGGCCCGGCCCCCTGAAAGGCGAGCCACACCATGGACCTGGTCATCCGCGACGCGACCGTCATCGACGGCTCCGGCGCCCCCGCCCGCCGAGCCGACGTAGGCATCGACGACGGCCGGATCGTCGAGATCCGGGGCGAGGGCGACGGCCCGCGCCCCACCGCCGCCCGCGCCCTGGACGCCGACGGCCTCGCGCTCTCCCCCGGCTTCGTCGACATGCACGCCCACAGCGACCTCGCCCTGCTGCGCGACCCCGACCACAGCGCGAAGGCCGCCCAGGGAGTCACCCTCGAAGTCCTCGGCCAGGACGGGCTGTCCTACGCCCCCGCCGACGACCGCACGCTCGCCGAGGTGCGCCGCTCCATCGCGGGCTGGAACGGCGACGGCTCGGACATCGACTTCGACTGGCGCACCGTCGGCGAGTACCTGGACCGCCTCGACCGCAACTTCGACGGCCAGGGCATCGCCGTCAACGCCGCCTACCTGATCCCGCAGGGCACCGTACGGATGCTCGCGGTCGGCTGGGAGGACCGGCCGGCCACCGGCGCCGAGCTGGCCCGGATGAAGGAACTCGTCGCGCAGGGCATGGCCGAGGGCGCGGTCGGCATGTCCTCGGGACTGACGTACACCCCGGGGATGTACGCGAACGGCGCCGAACTCACCGAACTGTGCCGGGTGGTGGCCGAGCACGGCGGCTACTACTGCCCGCACCACCGCTCGTACGGCGCCGGGGCGCTCGCCGCGTACGAGGAGATGGTGCAGCTCACCCGTGACGCCGGCTGCGCTCTCCATCTCGCCCACGCCACCATGAACTTCGGCGTGAACAAGGGCAAGGCACCGGACCTCCTGTCACTCCTGGACGGCGCCCTCGCGTCGGGCGCGGACATCTCCCTGGACACCTACCCGTACACCCCGGGCTGCACGACGCTCGTCGCGATGCTGCCGAGCTGGGCGGGCGAGGGCGGCCCGGAGTCGGTGCTGACCCGGCTCGCGGACGAAGCGACGGCGGAGCGGATACGCCATCACCTGGAGGTCGTCGGCTCGGACGGCTGCCACGGTGTCCCGATCGAGTGGGACACGATCGAGATCTCGGGCGTCGGCGCACCGGACCTGTCCGGATACGTCGGCCGTACGGTGGCCGAGTCCGCCCGGCTGCGCGGCGAGGCCCCCTGGGTGACCGCCCGCCGGCTGCTCACCGAGGACCGGCTCGGCACGACGATCCTCCAGCACGTGGGCCACGAGGAGAACGTCCAGCAGATCATGCGCCACCGGGTGCACACCGGCGGCAGCGACGGCATCCTCCAGGGCGACAAGCCCCACCCGCGCGCCTACGGCACCTTCCCCCAGTACCTCGGCCGGTACGTACGGGAGTTGGGCATCCTGACCCTGGAGGAGTGCGTCGCCCACCTCACCTCACGCCCCGCCGCCCGCCTGCGCCTGCCGGACCGCGGCCTCGTCCGCGAGGGCTACCGCGCGGACCTGGTCCTCTTCGACTCGGCCACGGTGGCGGCGGGCTCGACCTTCGAGGAGCCCCGCACCCTGCCGGTGGGCATCCCGCACGTCCTGATCGACGGCCGCTTCGTCATCGAGGACGGCAGGCGGACCACCGCCCTGGCCGGCCGCGCGGTACGGGGCACGGGGCGGGCGCGGGGCTGAGGGAAGCACCCTTCGGGTGAACCTCCGGCGGAAGGGGGCCGCCGGAGCCGGGGTGGCGACCCCGGCTCCGACGGCCGCTTCCCGTTACGGCTTGGGCAGCGCGCAGCCCGCCCGGTTCAGGTCGATCTGGTTGCCGCTGCCGATGCACGGCACGATCCCGTACGTCTGCTGGGCGTAGTTGATGCCCTCGCGGACGGTGACGGTGCCGTTCTCGTCGACCTCGCACGGGTTGTTGTCCGTGCACTGCTGCCCGTCCTCGTTACCGGTGTTGTTGACGGCGACCACCTTGCCGGTCGCGTCGTCGATCACCGGGGAGCCGGACGTGCCGCCGATGGTCCGGCAGGCGGAGGTGTAGCGGATCGAGTCCTTCCAGGTCCAGGCACCTTCCTTCAGGCGGTAGGCGAACCCGTCGATGTCGCAGCTGTAGGTGCGCTTCCAGTAGCCCGAGGCCACCGTGATCGCGGAGCCCTGGACCGGTCGCGCGGCGTCGAGTTCCAGCGCCTCGATGCCGTAGCGGCTCTCGATCTGGGCGTACGTGCTGGTGAGCTGATAGAGCGAGACGTCCGTGTCCGTCATCGTTCCGTACGCGACCTTGCTCGCGCGCAGGGTGCCGACACCGCTGCCCGCCGCGTTCAGCAGGGTGAAGCTGCGGGTCGAGGCCTGGTTGAGGACGACTTCGCCCGGGTCGGGGAAGCCGCTCTCCAGGCAGTGCCCGTTGGACATCACGAGAGCCGGGTCGCCGGGCTGCGAGGACGGCGCCCGTACGACGGAGCCGGAACAGTTGCTGAGCGCGACCGTGCCGGCGAAGTCGACCGCCTTCACCCGGACTTCGGCGGTGTCGGGACCGGCGGCGGCGGTTGCGGGTGCGATGCCCGCGCCGAGGAACAGGACAGCAAAAAGTGCGCCGATGAGAGGCTTGTTCATGTGGGGGTCCCCTCCGTATATGCCTGTGACCGGAGTTCTTCCGGTTTTTGACATGCGCATGTTTGCGTATGGAGAGGGACCCCACAAGGGGCGAATTCAAGCCGCCGGGCGGATCAGCGCACGGAGCTCACCGCCCGCGCCGCCTTCACCTTCCTGGCGACGGGCCTGCCGAGGAGGACTCCGGCCAGCACCAGGACCAGCCCGCAGAGCTGACGCACCGTGAGCACCTCGCCCGCGATCACCGTGCCCAGCAGGACGCCGGTGACGGGGTTGAGCAGGCCGACCAGGCCCACCGTCGCCGCGGGCAGGTGCCGCAGCCCGGCGAACCAGGCGGCGAAGGCCAGCGCCGTCGCCACCACGGAGACGTAGCCGAATCCGAGCAGGGCGGGCGCGTCCAGGTGCGGCGGCGCCCCCTCGACGGCGACCGCGAACGGCAGCAGCAGGAGCCCGCCGGCGATCAGCTGCCAGGACGTGGAGGCGAGGACGTCCACCCCGCCGCCCCATCGTTTGGCGAGGATGTACCCCAGGGACGACAGGAGCATGGCCGCGACGGAAGCGATCACGCCCAGCGACGCGACCCGGTCCGCACCCGTGAGAAGCATGAGTGCCACTCCCCCGGCGCCGATGCCCGCTCCGGCCAGGTGCCGTACGTGCGGGCGTTCCGCGACCAGCCCCCAGGCGATCATCATCATGACCATCGGCGAGGTCGCCATGATCGTCGAGGCCAGGCTGGTCGGGAGCACCTGCGCGGCGACGTACACCAGGGCGAAGAAGACGCCCGTGTTGAGCAGCCCCAGAACGGCGCCGCGCCACCACCACGACCCGCGCGGCAGCTCCCTGCGCACGGCGAGGAGCAGCAGCCCCGCGGGCAGCGCCCTGATCGCGGCGCCGTACAGCGGGTCCCCGGCCGGCAGGTACTCATGGGTGACGAAGTACGTCGTACCCCAGGCCACGGGAGCGATCGCCGTGACCAGCGTCCACCGCACACTAGCTTCCATGGAAACTATTATGCCTTCCATGGAAGCTATAGTGAAGTCATGCAGGAGGACTCCGAAGCGCCGCTCGACCACGTAGCCCGCATCCAGGCCGAGTGGGCCCGTGAACGCCCCGACCTCGACGTGCGGCCGCAGGCCGTGATCGGGCGGCTGCACCGGCTGGGCGCGCTGCTCACCGAGCAGCTCTGCGCCGTCTACCGGCGCCACGGCCTGAGCGAGGGCGAGTTCGACGTGCTGGCCGCCCTCCGGCGTGCCGGTGAGCCCTTCGAGCGGGCCCCCGGGGAGCTGGCGGCACACACCATGGTCACGACGGGCGCCATGACGAAGCGGATCGACCGCCTGGAGCGCGACGGCCTCGTCACCCGCCGCCGTTCGGCGGCCGACGGCCGGGGGCGCGTCGTCGCGCTCACCCCGGCGGGGCGGAACGTCATCGACCAGGCGTTCGGCGCGCACATGCGCAACGAACGGGGGCTGCTGGACACCCTGTCCCCCGAGGAAGCCGCGCGGCTCGAAACGCTCCTCACCGCATGGCTGGCACGCATCGAGCCGCCGTCCGGCGCCTGACGACCCGGGAGATCCCGCCCCGCTCCGACATACGGAGGGCCGGGAGCACACCAGGGGCGGCTTTGTAGGGTCGGTGCATGACACTCGACCTCGACGCCTACTTCGCCCGCATCGGCTGGTCCGGGGAGCGCCGCCCCACACGGGAGGTGCTGCGGTCCGTACACCGCGCCCACATGCTGGGCATCCCGTTCGAGAATCTGGAACCCGTCCTCGGCAGTGCGCCCTCCCTGGCGCTTGCCGACGTGGAGTCGAAGCTCGTCCGCAGCGAACGCGGCGGGTACTGCTACGAGCACAACACCCTCCTCACCGCGGCCCTGACCCAGCTCGGATTCCGGGTGACGCTGCTGGCCGCACGGGTGGTGCTGGGCGCCGCGCCCGGCGACATCAGGCCCCGTACACACATGCTGCTGAAGGTGGAGGCGGAGAACGACCCCGCCGACCCCACGGCCCCCACCGTCTTCCTGGCCGATGCCGGCTTCGGCTCGAGCGGGGCGCTGCTGGAGCCCATCCCGCTGATCGTGGACACCGAACTGCACGACACCCCGCGCCACCACCGGCTCGTGCACGCGCCGCACGACGGACCGCTGGAGCTGTGGGAGCTGCAGACGGACAAGGGCGGGGTCTGGGAGCCGCAGTACGAGTTCACCCTGGAGCCGTTCGAGGCTCCGGACTTCGAAGTCATCAACTGGCACATCGCGACCAATCCGCGCTCGCCCTTCCAGCAGGCTGTGTACGCCCAGCGGACGCTGCCCGGCCTCCACCGGGCGCTGTCCGGCCGCACCCTGGTCGAGACCTCCGACGACGGCACCGTCGTGGAACGGGAGCTCGGCGACGCGGCCGAGGTGCTGCGCGTCCTGGCCGACGACTTCGGTGTACGGCTCCCCGAGGGGACCGTCCTGCCCGGGTGAGACCGGTGGCGTGGCGCATCTCACCCGCCTCCGTACGTCACGCCCGCATTCCAAGCCCCACCGCCGCCCCGACCGGCCCATCCCACGGTGGGCGGCCGTGGGCGGCATGCCGATGGAAGACGGGGCGGACCGGCGTATGGCCCCTGAGGGAGCAACCCGGGGCCGTACTCCGAGCACCGGGTGAAACACGGTCGTAAGCTCGCAGACATGCAGGTCATCCAGTCCACGAAGCTCTCAGGCGTCTGTTACGAGATCCGCGGCCCCGTGCTCGAAGAGGCCATGCGGCTCGAAGCAGCAGGTCACCGCATCCTCAAGCTCAACACCGGCAACCCTGCCGCGTTCGGCTTCGAGTGCCCGCCCGAGATCCTCGAGGACATACTGCGCAACCTCGCGGGGGCGCACGGCTACGGCGACGCGAAGGGCCTGCTGTCCGCGCGCCGCGCGGTCATGCAGCACTACCAGACCAAGGGGATCGACCTCGACGTCGAGGACGTCTACCTGGGCAACGGCGTGTCCGAGCTGATCCAGATGTCCATGCAGGCGCTGCTGGACGACGGCGACGAGGTACTCGTCCCCGCTCCCGACTACCCGCTGTGGACGGCCTCGGTCTCGCTGGCCGGCGGCACGGCCGTGCACTACCGGTGCGACGAGCAGGCCGACTGGATGCCCGACCTCGCCGACATCGAGCGGAAGATCACCGACCGCACCAAGGCCATGGTGATCATCAACCCGAACAATCCGACGGGTGCCGTCTACGACGACGAGATGCTGCGCGGGCTGACCGAGATCGCCCGGCGCCACAACCTCGTCGTCTGCTCCGACGAGATCTACGACCGGATCCTGTACGACGGCGCGACCCACACTCCGACCGCCGCCATCGCCCCCGATCTGATGGTGCTCACCTTCAACGGGCTCTCCAAGAACTACCGGATCGCCGGGTACCGCTCCGGCTGGATGGCGGTCTGCGGCCCGAAGGCGCACGCCACCTCGTACATCGAGGGGCTCACGATCCTGGCCAACATGCGCCTGTGCGCCAACATGCCGGCCCAGCACGCCGTGGCCACCGCGCTCGGCGGACGGCAGTCGATCAACGACCTGGTGCTCCCGGGCGGGCGGATCCTGGAGCAGAGGGACACGGCGTACGACCTGCTGACGCAGATTCCCGGCGTGACCTGTGTGAAGCCGAAGGGGGCGCTGTACCTCTTCCCGAAGCTCGACCCGAAGGTCTTCAAGATCAAGGACGACCGGCAGATGGTGCTCGACCTGCTGCGCGCCGAGAAGATCATGGTGGTGCAGGGGACGGGCTTCAACTGGCCGGAACCCGATCACTTCCGGGTCGTCACCCTGCCGTCGACCAAGGATCTGACCGACGCCATGACCCGGATCGGGAACTTCCTGGACGGATACAGCCAGCCCTGAGACCGGGTGCCGGACCGGGCGGTCCGCCCATTCTCCGGATCGCCCACAACTTTAGACTGAATCCAAGCTAGGATGGCCTTACTGCATCACCAGGAGGCCATCCATGTACGAGCCGATCCGCACCAAATCGGTCCACACACCGGCCGACGACGCCGATTTCCCGCACCGCACCCGTGAGGAGGAGCTGGACATCCAGCTCGCCGGCCACCTGGCCGCCCTCCTCGCGGTCACCGACGAGCTGGGGCTCGGCACCGCGGGCGACCGCATCGCCGAGCAGGTGGCCCGGCTCCGCGGGACCCCGCCCACCCGTCACGCCGGCCTGAGCGACGCACCCGCGGCCGCTCTGCACCGCCGCGCCCACGCCCTCGCGGGCCGGGCCCTGGTGGTCGCCGCGTCCCGCGCCGACACGGCCGTGGCGATCCTCTCGGCCGAGCGCATGGACGCGCACACGGCCGCGATGCCGACGGCCACCGCGCCGGACCCGACCGCGCCGGACCCCGCCGCGCCGCCCGAGCTGGTCGGCGCCCTCTGACGGCCCCGGTCCACGGGTCGCGAAGACTCGTGGACCGGGTGCCACCACAGCGAACGCGCGCTTCCCCTCGAGTACCGGCCGATACGGGCTAGGCGGCGCGGACGCGTACCGTCACGGACGCCGTCGAGGCGCTGTGCAGGGCGTCGCCCGCATAGCTGACCGTGTACACCACCTCGCCCCGCGCGGAGGGCAGGTCGTTGATCCGGAAGGTGCCGTCGGCCGCGACCGCCGCCGAGGTCAGCGTGCCGGTGCCCCGCTTGTCGGTGCGCTGCACGGACAGGGTGATGCCCGTGGGCAGCGCCCGGCCCTGGCCGGTGAGGGTGCCGGTGATCTCCAGGCTCTGGTTCTTCGTCCCCTCCGCCGGGGCGGTGAGCACGATCGCCGTCGGCGCCCTGTCCACGGCGACGGCTAGGGTGACGTCCTCGGCCGGACGGTGCGTCACATCCCCCAGGAACGAGAGCGTGTACGTGGCCTCGCCGACCAGCGAGGGGACGTCGAGGACCGTGAACGAGCCGTCCTCGCCCACCTCCACGGCCGCCAGCTTGCGGTCGCCGTTCGCGTCGTGGCGCACGGCCGAAACCTTCACCGGCTCGGCCGGGGCAGGCCCGTCGAGCTCCAGCCGGCCCCGGATTCCCAGCGGTTCACCGACGACCGCCCGGCCAGGGGTGGTGGACAGGGAGCCCGTGAAGCGGGAGTCGTACTGGGCCGCGGGCGGCTGGATCACGTGCAGCCAGTAGGAGGTGCCCGAGGCGTCGGTGGTCACGGCGAAGAGCCGGGAGCCGTCCTTCGACCAGCCGAGACCTCGCGGGGCGATCCGGGCGCCGTCGAGTTCGCTGTCGAAGGCGAACTCGGAGGCCGTGGTGCCCTCTTCAGGATCCGCCTTCTGGATCAGCAGGTCGGGTACGGAGCCTGCGGCGGTGGCACCCCGCGCGACGTACCTGCCGTCGCCGCTGAAGGCGACGGCCGAGGCCTTCGCCCCTTCCGGGAGCGGCTGGTAGGCGGTCGGGGCGTCGGACAGATCGGTCGCGTCGAGCAGCCGGGTGCCGTAGGAGGCGTCGGCGACCGCCAGCCGACTGCCGTCCGGAGTCAGCGCCAGGTCCTCGAGGTCCAGGGCGCCCGCCCCTCCACTGTCCGCGAAGCGGCGCTGCGGGCCACGGACGAGCGTGTCACCGCTTCCGTCGAAGGTGGTCAGGTAGGGGTTGGTCCCGCCGGTACTCAGCGTCTGCCCCATGGCGAGCAGGCCCGGGGCACCTGGTGCGGTCGCGAAGTGGAGCCTGCCCGCGCCTTCCCATCCCGTCGTGTAGACCCCGGCGCTGCCGGTGCCGAACACCTGGCTCACGCGCTCGTCGCACTGCGTGGCGTACCCGATCTCGGTGAACCACACCTTGCCGCCCGCGTAGGCGACCTGGCGCCCGCACTCGCCCCAGTAGTAGGTGGAGGCGTGGGTGGTCTTCGCGTGGGTCGCGGTGTCGTACGCCGCGATCCGGCCCATCTCCGACACGAACAGCTTGGTGCTGTCCGTGGAGAGCGCGAGGCCGCTCACGGCACCGGATGTGCTCGGCAGCGTGGCGACGCGCTGGCCCTGGAAGTTGTAGACGAGCACCGACGACTTCGTGTTCAGCAGGCGGGTGTCGTCGCTCACGTAGACGCGCTCGTGCACGGAGTCGACGACCATGGAGGAGAACGACGAGATGGGCAGCTTGGCCACATCGTCGTCGGCCGCGTGGGCGGCGGGTGCGGCGAGCACCGTCAGGCCCGCACCCGCGAGTGCGAGCGCGAGCAGGGTCGAGATGCTGCGTCTTCTGTGCCGTGACCTGTTCAACTGCGTCCCCCCACAGGGTTGTCGGCGCCCGCGGTGCCCCGCGGGCGCTCTGTGGGGGTCATGCAACTGTTGTGAAGAGAGTGTGCGCAAGGAGTTGGCGTTACACGGGTGTTCCCACCGAAAAGGGACGGCCCCCGGAGCCGTGAGGGGCTCCGGGGGCCAGGGGCGTGTTCGTGCACGTCCCTACCGCGGCGGGCAGTTGACCCCCACAGGTCAGGGCGGTTGTCGGGATGCCCGGCCACGGAGATCGAAGGGGCGGTCAGCCCAGGCGCTGCACCAGCGCCCGGTACTCGTCCCACAGTTCCTTCGGCGTGTGGTCGCCGAAGGTGTTGAGGTGCTCGGGGATCAGCGCGGCCTCTTCGCGCCAGACCTCCTTGTCGACGTTGAGCAGGAAGTCCAGGTCGGACTCGGAGAGGTCCAGCCCGTCGGTGTCCAGGGAGCCCTTGGCCGGCAGGATGCCGATCGGGGTCTCGACGCCCTCGGCCCTGCCCTCCAGGCGCTCGACGATCCACTTCAGGACGCGGCTGTTCTCGCCGAAGCCGGGCCACACGAACTTGCCCGCCTCATTCTTGCGGAACCAGTTCACGTAGTAGATCTTCGGGAGCTTCGACTGGTCCGCCTTGTCGGCGCCGACCTCGACCCAGTGCTTCATGTAGTCGCCCATGTTGTAGCCGCAGAACGGCAGCATGGCGAACGGGTCGCGGCGCAGTTCGCCGACCTTGCCCTCGGCGGCGGCGGTCTTCTCGGAGGCCACGTTGGCTCCGAGGAAGACACCGTGCTGCCAGTTGAAGGACTCGGTGACCAGCGGGACGGCGGAGGCGCGGCGGCCGCCGAAGAGGATGGCCGAGATCGGCACGCCCTTCGGGTCCTCCCACTCGGGCGCGATGATCGGGCACTGCCCGGCCGGCACCGTGAAGCGGGCGTTGGGGTGCGCGGCGGGCGTACCGGACTCGGGGGTCCAGTCGTTGCCCTTCCAGTCCGTGAGGTGCGCGGGAAGCTCCTCGGTCATGCCCTCCCACCACACGTCGCCGTCGTCGGTGAGCGCGACGTTGGTGAAGACGGAGTTGCCCCACATGGTCTTCATGGCGTTGGCGTTGGTGTGCTCGCCGGTGCCCGGCGCGACGCCGAAGAAGCCGGCCTCGGGGTTGATCGCGTACAGCTGGCCGTCCTCGCCGAACCGCATCCAGGCGATGTCGTCGCCGATGGTCTCGACGGTCCAGCCGGAGATCGTGGGCTCCAGCATGGCGAGGTTGGTCTTGCCGCAGGCGCTCGGGAAGGCCGCCGCGACGTACTTGCTCTCCCCGCGCGGCGGGGTGAGCTTGAGGATCAGCATGTGCTCGGCGAGCCAGCCCTCGTCACGCGCCATGACGGACGCGATGCGCAGCGCGTAGCACTTCTTGCCCAGCAGGGCGTTGCCGCCGTAGCCGGAGCCGTACGACCAGATCTCTCGGTCCTCGGGGAAGTGCGAGATGTACTTGGTGGAGTTGCACGGCCACGGAACGTCCTCCTGCCCCTCCTCCAGCGGCGCGCCCAGCGTGTGGACGGCCTTGACGAAGAAGCCGTCGGTCCCGAGCTCGTCGAGGACGGCGCTGCCCATGCGCGTCATGGTGCGCATCGAGACGGCGACGTAGGCGGAGTCGGTGATCTCGACGCCGATGGCGGAGAGCGGTGAGCCGACGGGGCCCATGCAGAACGGGACGACGTACATGGTGCGGCCGCGCATGGAGCCGCGGAAGACACCCTTGTCACCCGTGAAGATGTCCCGCATCTCGGCGGGGGCCTTCCAGTGGTTCGTCGGGCCCGCGTCCTGCTCCTTCTCGGAGCAGATGAAGGTGCGGTCCTCGACGCGGGCGACATCGCTCGGGTCGGACGCGGCGTAGTACGAGTTCGGACGCTTGACCGGGTCCAGTTTGGTGAAGGTGCCCTTGGCGACGAGCTCCTCGCACAGGCGCTCGTACTCGCTCTCGGAGCCGTCGCACCAGACCACACGGTCCGGCTCGGTGAGGGCTGCGATCTCGTCTACCCAGGAGACGAGCTCCTGGTGCTGGGTGGGAACAGTGAGGGGAGCCGCGATGTCGCGCGCCACGATCGCTCCTTGTCGAGGGTGTCTGTTGTAGGTGCCCCGTGGGGGCTGCGACCCGGATGCTGACCCCTTCATTTTCCCCTGGCGCTCATCCGGTGCCGACCGCACTCATTTGATCATCCGACCATCGCGCCCATATGTCCAGAGGGCCGCCCACGTGAGCATCGCCACTCATATCCGTTACCTACGGTTGCGTAGGTAGCATGCGGTCATGACTTCTGCCGCCGCCGCGTCCGGACCCGTCGTCCTCGATGACCCCGTCCCCGAGAAGCCACGGATGCGCGGCTGGCTGCACGCCGGAATGTTTCCGGCGGTGGTCATCGCGGGCATCACTCTGATCGCCCTGGCCGACAGCACGCGCGCCCGGGTCGCCTGCGCGATCTACATCGCGAGTGCCTGCCTGCTGTTCGGCGTGAGCGCGGTCTACCACCGCGGCACCTGGGGCCCGGTCGGCGAAGCCGTGCTGCGCAGGCTCGACCACGCCAACATCTTCCTGATCATCGCGGGCACCTACACCCCGCTGACCCTGCTCCTGCTGCCCGAGTCCACCGGGCAGCCGCTCCTGTGGGCGGTGTGGGGGGCCGCGGCGGCCGGTATCGCCTTCCGGGTGTTCTGGGTCGGCGCGCCGCGCTGGCTCTACACCCCCTGCTACATCGCCATGGGCTGGGCCGCGGTGTTCTTCCTGCCCGACTTCATGCGCACGGGCGGCATCGCGGTCCTCGTCCTCGTCGTCGTCGGCGGGCTGCTCTACAGCGCGGGCGGCGTCATCTACGGCATCAAGCGGCCGAACCCCTCGCCGCGCTGGTTCGGCTTCCACGAGGTGTTCCACTCACTGACGCTGGCCGCCTTCATCGTCCACTACGTCGGCATCTCGCTCGTCGCCTACCAGCACGGCTGAGCCGCCCGCGGGCGTCAGCCGCCCAGCTTCCCGGCCAGCTCGGCCGCGTCCGTCGTCGGCGCGTCGCAGACGAAGTGCCGGCACACGTACGCGGTCGGCGCCCCGCCCACCAGCGGCCGGTCCACCAGCAGAGGGAACTCCGTACCGGCGTCGGCGGGCTCGCCCGCCGCGACCACCGCACCCGGAGCCCGGCCCAGCAGCGCGGTCCGGTGCAGCTCACCGCCGACGGGCCCGGCGACCGCCACCTCGCGCGGCCCGTCCAGCCATGCCTCGGCGACGGCGAGCCCCCAGCCGATGAACCGGGGGGCCTTCGGCCCGAGCGCATTGACCACCCCGAGCGCGCCCTCGGCCGCCGTGCGGTGCGCCTCGGAACCGGTGTGCGCCGCGTACGAGAGCAGCGCTCCCGCGGCCGCCGTCCAGCCGGCCGGGGTCGCGCTGTCGGTGGGGTCCTGCGGGCGGCGGATCAGCTGCTCCGCGTCGTCCGCGGTGTCGTACAGCTGCCCGCCCTCGCCCTTGAACCGCTCCAGGACGATGTCCAGCAGGAAGCCCGCGAACTCCAGCCAGACACCCTCGCCCGTGACGGAGGCGAGCGCCAGGAAACCCTCCGCGACGTCGCCGTAGTCCTCCAGGACCCCGGCGTTGTCGCCCGCGCGGCCGTCCTTCGACGTGCGGCAGAGGCGGGCCACGGGGCCCATGTGGACCCGTACGAGCAGGTCGGCGGCCTCCGTGGCCCGGTCGATCAGATCCGGCCGGCCGAAGTACGCGCCGGTCTCGGCGAGCGCCGCGATCGCCAGGCCGTTCCAGGCGGCGACGATCTTGTCGTCCCGCTCCGGCCGCACCCGCAGCTCACGCGCCGCCAGCAGCCGGGCCCGCACATCGGCGACCCGGCCCCCGTCCTCCGGCTCCGCGGTCGCGGGCAGCTGCAGGACGGAGGCCCCCTCCTCGAAGGTGCCCTGCTCGGTCACCCCGAAGTGCTCGGCGGCGAACGCCGCGTCCTGTTCGCCCAGCACCTCGCGCAGCTGCGCGGGCGTCCAGACGTAGAACGCGCCCTCGACGTGCCGCCCGTGCGCGTCCTCGCTGTCGGCGTCCAGCGCCGAGGCGAAACCGCCCTGTGCGGTCCTCAGCTCGCGCACCATGAAGTCGGCGGTCTCCAGGGCCACCCGGCGGGCCAGCTCCGATCCGGTGGAGCGCCACAGGTGGGCGTACACACGGCACAGCAGCGCGTTGTCGTACAGCATCTTCTCGAAGTGCGGTACGACCCACTCCCGGTCCACCGAGTAGCGGGCGAAGCCGCCGCCGAGCTGGTCGTAGATCCCGCCGCGCGCCATGGCCACACAGGTGTCCTCGGCCATCTGCAGGGCGCCCTCGGCCCCCGTACGGGCGTGATGGCGCAGCAGGAACTCGACGGCCATGGACGGCGGGAACTTGGGCGCCCCGCCGAAGCCCGCGTGCTTCTCGTCGTAGTCCCGGGTCAGCCCGAGCAGTGCCTGGGCCAGCTCAGGCTCACCGGGCACACCCTCCCCGCCGTGCGACAGCGAGCGGCCGGCGAGGTCCCGGACGATGCGCCCGGCGACCTCCGCGACCTCCTCGCGGCGGTCGGTCCACGCGGCCACGACACCTTCGAGCACCTGCTGGAAGGACGGGCTGCCGTGGCGGGGCTCGGGCGGGAAGTACGTGCCGAAGTAGAAGGGTTCGGCGTCGGCGGTCAAGAACACCGTCATCGGCCAGCCGCCCTGGCCGGTCGCGGCCTGCACGGCCTCCATGTACACGGCGTCGACGTCGGGACGTTCCTCGCGGTCGACCTTCACCGGCACGAAGTGCGCGTTCAGGTAGTCCGCCACAGCCGCGTCCTCGAAGGACTCGTGCGCCATCACATGGCACCAGTGGCAACTGGCGTAACCGACGCTGAGCAGCACCGGAACACCTCGCCTGCGGGCCTCCTCGAAAGCCGCGGGCGACCACGGCCACCAGTCGACGGGATTGTCGGCGTGCTGGAGGAGGTACGGGGAGGTTGTCTGCGCAAGTCGGTTGGCCATGACCCAATCCTTGCGTACCCGGCTCCCCTACCGGTTGATCGCCTCGCTCTCTCGCGCTGACGCGCCGTACGCAGGACACTGGGTGACCATGACAGCTGGTTGATGCGCAGTCGCTGGAACCTAGGGGGACGCATGCGGGACAGCCATCGGGCGGAAGCAGAACGCCTGTTGGTACGCGCCGTGGAGGACGAAGCGCGGCGGACCGGTGGACGGACCGACTCGGGCGCGCTCCTGGCGCGTGCGCGGGGCGCGCTCGACACGATGGCCGCCGGCGCGGCCGAGGAGTACGCCGCCTACACGCTCGCGCTCGACGCCGCGGAGGCCGGGCAGAAGCCGTTGTCGGAGCGGTTCAGCAGAGCCGCGCTGGGAACGCCCCTGGTGGTGACGGGGGTTGCCTCCGTCGCCGCCTTCGGCGCGGACCTCGCCCTCGGCACCGCGGCCGGTCTCGCGCTCGGCGCGGGCGCGGTGGTCGCCGTCGCGGGGGCGACCGCGACCGTCGCCCGGGTCACCGCGTCGCACTGGCCCGCCGCGCATCGCAGAGCGGGCGCGCTGAACCAGCCCGGCGGCCCCGAACAGCTGCGGCTGCAGTGGCTGACGGCGCTGGAGGTACGGGGCATCCGCCCGTTCCTCGACCAGCAGCGCATGCTGACCGCCTCCTCCCGCACCTCGAAGAAGGCGGCCTCCTCCGTGGTGCCGCAGCTGCGCGGCGGGGACCGCAGCGCGGCCGCCCGCACCCGGTCACTTCTCGAACAGTCCTTCGGCCATCTGCCCGCAGCCGACGGCCCGTTCGCGGGCCGCCGCGGCGAACTGGCGCAGATCGCCCAGTGGGTGCACGCCGCCCGGGCCTCCACGGAGACCAAGCCGACCGTCGTCGTCCTGCACGGCACCCCCGGTTCCGGGCGCACCGCTCTCGCCGTGCGGGCCGCGCACGCGCTCAGGGACCAGTTCCGGGGGGCGTGCGTGGTCGATCTCCGCGGCAATGTGTCCGGGGAGGCCCCGCTGGCGACCCGGGACGCCCTGCTGCACCTGCTCAACCGGCTGGGCGCGCCGCGCGAACAGCTCCTCTTCCGGGAGAGGTCCTCCGCCGAGCAGCACGTACGGCGCCTGAGCGAGCTCTACCACCAGCACCTCACCGGCACTCCCGTCACGATCGTCCTCGACGACGCCACCGACGCCGCCCAGGTCCGCACGCTGCTGCCCGAGCGCTCCGACAGCCTCGTGCTCGTCACCGCACGCGAACCGCTCGAACTGCCCGCCGGAATCCCGGCGTGGGTGCACCAGCTGCCGGTCGGCGGACTGGACGCGGCGGGCGCCGAGGAGCTGCTGCGGGAGTCGGCCGAGGACGAGGAGGACGGGCCGTACGACTACCCGTCCACCGAGGCCGTCGTCGAACTGTGCGGCGGGCTGCCGCTCGCCCTGCGCGTCGCGGGCTCCTCGCTCGGCGCACGGACCCGCAGCGCCCTCGCGGCCGACCTCGGCGCGTACGGTCCGGTCGCACCTGTCGAACGGGCCCTGTGGCTGCGCTACACCGACCAGCCGGAGCAGGCGAGGCGGCTGCTGCGGCGGCTCGCCCTGGCGGGGCGCGCCAGCCTGGGCGCGGCTGCTGCCGCGTCCCTGCTGTCCGCCGAGGAGCAGGAGGCCGCACGGCTGCTGGAGACCCTGTCCCGGGCCGGGCTCCTCACCCATGTGCGCGGCTCGCGCTACCGGCTGCACGACCTCGTACGGGACTTCGCCCTGGCCCGGCTGCTCGACGAGGAGGAGGCGGCGGACCGTACCGCCGCGCAGGAACGCCTCATCCAGAACTACGCGGAGCTGGCCGACGCGGTGATCCGCATGGTGGACGGCAAGATGTCCACCCGCGCCGGGCAGTTCGGCTCGCACGGCTTCAGCTCGCTGGACGCCGCCCTGCGCTGGCTGGACGACGAGTCGAGCTTCATCACCTCGGCACTGCGGCACGCCGAAGGAGTCGACCAGGGGGCCGTGCTCCATCTGCTGGGCGCCCTGTGCGACTACTGCCTGCTGCGCGGCGACCTCTACCGGCTCGGCGAGATCAGCGAGCTGACGCAGGCGGTCGACCAGGGGCTGCTGGAGCGGTCGGTCCAGTGGCGTACGGGCATCGCGGCCCGCCAGCTCGGCGAGCTCGACAAGGCCCGCACCACGCTCTCCTCCGTCGTCGGCCTCTACCGGGAGGCGCAGAACGACGCGGGTGCGGCGCTGGCGCTCTGCTCGCTCGGCATCACCCTGCACCACCAGGGCAACCTGGCCGAGGCCTCTGTGCGGCTGCGGGAGGCGCTCGCGCTGCAGGCGTCCCCGGAGCAGGCCGAGGACCGGGCCTGGTCCCTGCACGCCCTGGCGGCCGTCGAGCGCGACCGGGCCAATCTGGCCGAGGCCCTGACCCTCCTCGACACCGCGCTCGCCCTGCACCGGGAGGGCGAGTCGCTGCACGGTGAGGCCTGGTCGCACTTCCAGCTCGGTCAGGTCTGCCTGCGCATGGGCGAGGTGGCGCGGGCCGAGGAGGAGCTGACGACCGCACTGGACCTGTACGGCCGCACCCGGGACGAGCGCGGGGAGGCCTGGGCCCTGACCCAGCTGGCCCGCGCCCGGCTGCTGGACGGCGACCCCGCCCCCGCGGTGGAGCAGCTGCGCGGCGCCCTGGCCCGGCACCGGGACAACGAGGACGCGCGGGGCGAGGCCTGGACGCGGTACTACCTGGGGCAGGCCCTGGAGGAGGACGGCGACACCGATCAGGCGGTACGGGAGCTGGAGCGGTCCCGCACGATGTTCTCCCGGATGCGGGACGTCTACGGGCTGGCGTGCGCCCGGCACCACTCGGGGCGCGTCACCCGCGACCAGCGGGCCGCGCAGACGGGCAACCTGCGCAACTCCGGTTTCGCCCGGCAGCTCCTCGTGGACGCGCGGGCCGACTTCCGGCGTATCGGGGTGGCCCACGGCGAGGCCTGGACCTGCCTGGAGCTGGCCCTGATCGACGGCGGCAACAACCGTACAACGCAGGCCCTGGAGCTGTGCGGCGAGGCGATCGGCCTGTTCGCCTCGTACGGGGACGTCAGGGGCGGCGACTGGGCCGCGTTCCTGCGGTGCACGCTGCTGCCGTACGCGTCACCGGGGGGCAGCGAGGTGGGTACGGCGGTCGCCCAGCAGGAGCTCGCGGACCTGCTCGGGGCCGCCCATCCGATGCGGGACGGCAAGCTGGAGGACTGCGCGGAGGCGTTCACGGTCGTTCTGAACCGCGGCGTGGACCTGGACGACGGCTGGCAGGCGTGGCGCCTAGGTCTGACCCCGTCACGGCATGCGCGGGAGGTCATGGGGGTGCCGGTGGGGGTGCGGCCGTAGTCGGCGGGGGGCTTTGCCCTCAATCGCCGGGCGGGCCTGATTCGGCCCGGTCCGCGGGGTGCGCTCCGCGCCGGGGGGTGGCGTGCGGGGCCCCTCCGGAGTGTCTCCTCGGGACCGGCGTGGCACCCGGGTACGCGGTCGACCCCGGTTCTACGCCAGTCCCTGCGGGGACCCTCCTGCACGGCCCCACCCATGTCTCGCCGGCGCCTGCCACCCGGTGGTCGCAGGCGCGGGACGGCCGGTCCGGGGACGTGCAGGAGGGTCCCCGCAGGGCGACGAACAAAGAGCAGGGCCCCCCTCGTGTGGAGCGCGCACGTTCGTTGCCCGAGGAGACACTCCGGAGGGGCCCCGGGCCACCACCGACGCAGAGACCGCACCCGCGGACCTGGCCCACAATCAAGCCCGTCCGGCGATTGAGGACAGAGCCCCGCGCCCCGGGCCGGGGCGCCTACCCCTTGCCGGGTGCCCCCGCCGGCGTCGTCTTCTCGGACGCGGGGTCCGGCGCCTCCTCGAAGTCGATCTTGCCCATGTGGCGGTTCATCGACTTCATCAGCAGCCACACGCCCACGGCGAGCGCCGCGAAGACGAGGAAGCCGAGGACGCCGGGCGTCACCTTGTTGTCGTCGACCTCCTTGGCCAGAGGGACGAGCTGGTTCAGTGCCTGGGTCGCGTACATATCAGGCATTGTCGCGGATGCCCGCGAAGAGGTCGCTCTCGGGGAGGGACGTATCGACGAGAGACTTGGCCAGCTCGTACTCCTCCGTCGGCCAGACCTCCCGCTGGATGTCCATCGGGACCCGGAACCAGCCGCCGTCCGGGTCGATCTGCGTCGCGTGCGCGATCAGCGCCTTGTCCCGGATCTCGAAGAACTCGTCGCACGGAACGTGCGTGGTCAGCGTGCGCTCCTCGCGCTGGAACTCCTTCCAGCGCTCCAGCCACTCGCCGTACGGGGACTCCAGCCCGCGAGCGAGCAGCGCCTCGTGGAGGGCGACCGTGCGCGGCCGGTTGAAGCCCTGGTTGTAGTAGAGCTTCAGCGGCTTCCAGACGGGCCCGAACTCCGCCTCGGGGAACCTCTCGGCGTCCGCGGCACCCTCGAAGGCGATCATCGAGATGGTGTGCGTCTTGATGTGGTCGGGGTGCGGGTACCCGCCGTTCTCGTCGTACGTGGTGATGACCTGCGGCCGGAACGCACGGATCTTCGCGACCAGGCGGCCCGCGGCCGTCTCGTCGTCCTCCAGTGCGAAGCAGCCCTCGGGCAGCGGCGGCAGCGGGTCGCCCTCGGGCAGGCCCGAGTCGACGAAGCCGAGCCACTGCTGGTCGATGCCCAGGATCTCGCGGGCCTCGTCCATCTCCTTCTGGCGCACCTCGTGGATGTTCGCCTCGATGTACGCGTCCCCCTGGAGCTTCGGGTTGAGAATGGATCCCCGCTCGCCCCCTGTGCAGGTGACGACCAGAACGTCCACCCCCTCGGACACGTACTTGGCCATGGTGGCCGCGCCCTTGCTCGACTCGTCGTCGGGGTGGGCGTGAACGGCCATCAGTCTCAGCTGCTCGGTCAAGACTCGGTCCTCAGTGATTGGTCGCGATGGTCGGCTTCTATAGTGACTGACCCGGGGGGCGGAAAATTCCTCGATCCCCTGTACGGGAGGAACGATCATGGCAGCGGTGCGCGAGGCCTTGCCCGAAGGGCGCTACGGCCGGTCCGAGGATCAGCGTGCGGACCGCAAGCTCAAGATCGTCGGCGCGGTGCTCGGTGTGGCCTTCCTCGGCATGATCGGCTGGTTCGGATACGACTACGTCGCGGGCCAGGACATCAGCGCGGAGCTCATCAAGTCCGACATCGTCTCGGACGACCGGGCCGAGGCGCACCTGGAGGTGCGCAAGGACCGGGACACCGACGGGTACTGCACGGTCCGCGCGCTGAGCAAGGACGGCGGTGAGGTGGCCCGCAAGGACTTCCGGTTCGACGAGCGCTCCGAGCGGATCGACGAGGTCGTCTCCCTGCGGACGACGTCCAGGGCGACCGCGGTGGAACTGCTGGCGTGTACCGCCGGCAGCTGATCGCAGAGCCGGGCGCGCGCCGCGCGTGATCCGCACGCCCCGGTGCTCACCTGCACGAATGCCCGTGTGACCGTTTACCTTCTCCCCCTTTTCGCGGGGAATTGTTAGGCTCGTGGTTTCGCCCACCCGTGGCAGCACATGCTTGGGGTAGGGCGATGCTTTGTATTCCCAGTACCGACGAGGAGCACCCTGTGATGACCCAGACCAGCGATAACGTCACCTGGCTCACGCAGGAGGCGTACAACCAGCTGAAGGCTGAGCTGGCGCGCCTCACTGGTCCCGCGCGCGCGGAGATCGCCGTCAAGATCGCGGCAGCACGTGAGGAGGGTGACCTCAAGGAGAACGGCGGCTACCACGCCGCCAAGGAGGAGCAGGGCAAGATGGAGCTCCGGGTGCGCCAGCTCACCCAGCTCCTGGAGCACGCGAAGGTCGGCGAGGCACCCGCCGACGACGGCGTGGTCGAGCCCGGCATGGTCGTGACGATCGCCTTCGACGGCGACCCCGACGACACCGTCACCTTCCTGCTCGCCTCGCGCGAGTACGCGAGCGCGGACATCGAGACGTACTCCCCCCAGTCGCCGCTCGGCACCGGGGTGAACGGCAAGAGGATCGGCGACGACGCGGACTACGAGCTGCCGAACGGCAAGACGGCCTCGGTGAAGATCATCGCGGCCAAGCCGTACACGGGCTGATCCGCAGCAGTCATGAGAGAGCCCCGGCCGCACGTGGCGGCCGGGGCTCCTCGTTGTGCTCGGGCGGCGCTCAGGCGGTGGCCGAGCGGTACTTGCGGACCGCCAGGGTGCGGAAGACCACGACGATCAGGACCGACCAGAGCACCGAGGCGAGGATCGGGTGCTGCATCGGCCAGGCGTCCGGGGTGACGAAGCCCGGCGGCAGGTTGCCGAACAGCTCCCGGCAGGCCTGCACCGTGGCGCTGAAGGGGTTCCATTCCGCGATGTGGCGCAGGACGGTCGGCATCTGGTTGGCGTCCACGAAGGCGTTCGAGATGAACGTCAGCGGGAAGAGCCAGATGAGTCCGCCGGACGTGGCGGCCTCCGGTGTCCGGACGACGAGGCCGATCAGCGCGCCGATCCAGGAGAACGCGTAACCGAGCAGGAGCAGCAGCAGGAAGCCGAGCAGCACCTTGCCGAGGTTCTCGTGGGTCCGCCAGCCGATGAGCAGGGCGACACCGGCGAGCACGACGAGGGTGAGCGCGGTCTGCACGAGGTCGGCGAGGGTACGTCCCGTGAGGACGGCTCCCCGGGCCATCGGCAGCGACCTGAAGCGGTCGATCAGCCCCTTGTGCATGTCGTCCGCGATACCCGCGCCGGCCCCCGCAGTGGCGAAGGTGACGGTCTGGGCGAAGATCCCCGCCATCAGGAACTCTTTGTAGTCCGCCGACGAGATGGTGCTGCCGACCTTGATGGAGCCGCCGAACACGTAGGTGAACAGCACCACGAACATGATCGGCTGGATCAGCCCGAAGATGACCATCTCCGGGATGCGGGCCATGCGGATGAGGTTGCGTCTGGCGACGACGAGGGAGTCGGCGACCGACTGGCTGATGCCGCTGCGCGGGTTGACCGGCGCGAGTTCGGGGGTGTCCGTGATGGCAGTCACTGCCCGGCCTCCTTGCCGCTCTTCGCGGCGCGTGTCGATCCGCTCTCCTCGTTCCTCTCCAGCTCGGCGGCGTGGCCGGTGAGCGAGATGAAGACGTCGTCGAGAGTGGGGCGGCGCAGGCCGATGTCGTCGATCTCCACGCCGTTGGCGTCGAGGTCGCGGATGACTTCGGCGAGCAGTTTGGCTCCGCCGCTGACCGGGACGGTCAGCTTGCGGGTGTGTTCGGCGAAGGCGATCTCGCCCTTGCCGTACGTGGCGAGCACCGAGCGGGCGGCCTCGATCCGGTCCCGCTCGTGCACGATGACCTCGACGCGCTCCCCGCCGGTGCGGGCCTTCAGCTGGTCGGAGGTTCCGCGGGCGATGACCTTGCCGTGGTCGATGACGCAGATGTCGTGGGCGAGGTGATCGGCCTCCTCCAGGTACTGCGTGGTCAGCAGCAGCGTCGTACCGCCTGCGACGAGCTCCTGGATGACCTCCCAGAGCTGCTGCCGGTTGCGCGGGTCGAGGCCGGTGGTGGGCTCGTCCATGAACATCACGGGCGGGGAGACGACGAGCGCGGCCGCCAGGTCGAGACGGCGGCGCATGCCTCCGGAGTACGTCTTCGCGGTGCGGTCGGCGGCGTCGGCGAGGTTGAACTTCTCCAGGAGCTGCCCCGCCCGCTTCTTCGCGTCGCGTGAGCTCAGCTGGTAGAGCTGCCCGACCATCTGCAGGTTCTCGCGGCCGGTGAGGTACTCGTCGACCGCGGCGAACTGGCCGGACAGCCCGATCGAGTGGCGTACCTCGTTCGGATTCTTCAGCACGTCGATGCCCGCCACGACAGCCTTGCCGCTGTCGGGCTGGAGCAGGGTGGTCAGAACGCGTACGGCGGTGGTCTTGCCGGCGCCGTTGGGACCCAGAAGTCCCAGGACGGTGCCCTCCGGTACGTCGAGGTCGACGCCGTCCAGTGCTCGTACTTCGCCGAAGGTCTTCACCAGGCCTTCGGCGTAAATGGCGCCTGGCATGTGGGACTCCCCCAGTTGCTTCGGTGACTTCCTGAGAACAGATCCTAGATTTGCCGGTGGCCCGGTGTCAGCGTCAGCCACGGACTGTTCGGCGGTGCACGCTATCGCGATACATCGCGAGCCACAACAGGTTTCTGTACCGGGCCCGTTTGCCGGTCCGGCGCTCAGCCCATCACGAGATAGCCGGCCTCCCGCAGTGCGGCCGCGACCTCCTCGCAGTGCTCCCGGCCCTTCGTCTCCAGGTGCAGTTCCACTTCCGCCTCGGTGAGCCCCAGCCTCGGATCGGTCCGCACATGGCTGACGTCGAGCACGTTGGCGTCGGCCACGGACAGCGTGGCGAGCAACGCGGCCAGCGCCCCCGGCCGGTCCGTCAGCCGCAGCCGCAGGCTGAGGTAGCGGCCTGCCGCCGCCATGCCGTGCGTCAGGATGCGCTGCATCAGCAGCGGGTCGACGTTGCCGCCGGACAGTACGGCGACCACCGGCCCGCGGAACGCCTTCGGATCGCTCAGCAGCGCCGCCACCGGGCTCGCCCCGGCGGGCTCGACGACCATCTTGGCCCGTTCCAGGCAGAGCAGCAGGGCACTGGACAGCTCGTCCTCGGAGACCGTACGGACCTCGTCGACCAGTTCCTGGACGAGCCCGAACGGAATGTCGCCGGGACGGCCCACCTTGATGCCGTCGGCCATGGTCTGCACCGAGTCGAGCGCCACGGGGTGCCCGGCCGCCAGCGACGGCGGATAACTGGCCGCGCCCGCGGCCTGCACGCCCACGATCCTGACGTCGGGGCGCAGCGCCTTCACGGCCACGGCGACGCCCGCGGCCAGGCCGCCGCCGCCGATGCCGACGACGATCGTGCGGACCTCGGGGCACTGTTCGAGGATCTCCAGGCCCACGGTGCCCTGGCCCGCGATGATGTCCGGGTGGTCGAAGGGGTGGATGAAGACGGCCCCGGTCCGTTCCGCGTACTCCTCGGCGGCGGCGAGCGTCTCGTCGACGACGTGTCCGTGGAGTTGAACCTCCGCCCCGTACTCGCGTGTTGCCGCGACCTTCGGCAGGGGGGCGCCGAGCGGCATGAAGACCGTCGACCGTACGCCGAGCAGCGAGGAGGCCAGTGCGACACCCTGCGCATGGTTTCCGGCACTTGCGGCCACGACTCCGGCCGCCCGTTCCACCGGACTGAGGCCCGCGATCCGTACGTACGCGCCGCGCAGTTTGAACGAGCCGGTGCGCTGCAGGTTCTCGCACTTGAAGTGGACCGGCGCGCCGACCAGTGCCGTCAGATGGCGGCTGCCCTCCATCCCGGTGGTTCTGGCCACCCCGGACAGCATCTTCTGCGCCCCGCGGATGTCGTCGAGGATCAGGGGAGGAAAGGGGCCTGGCGTCCGGTAGGTCATGACAGCAAGTCTTGCAGCTCGGAGCGGTCGCGGCCCTCGCATCTCATGGTGGCCTGCGGTGGTGTCCATAGGTTTGTGCAGCGCTGGTACACGTTGCCCCGTGGCCGCGTACTCTGTCCCCCACCCATCCGACACCGCACGAAGAGAGCCCCCGGCCATGCCCCCTCAGGACATGACGACTGCTGCGTCTCCTTCCGGGGGCGCCGCCCCCGGACACCCGGGTACCGACCCCCTCCTCGATGCTCTCCAGCACCAGGTGGCCGTCTTCGCCCGCCGTGCCGAACAGACCCGCCTCGGCGGTGTCGGCCAGGTCCGCAATTCCATGGACCGCGCCGCCTATCTGCTCCTCAACCGGCTCGACCGTGAAGGCCCGATGGGCGTCAAGGCGCTGGCCGCGGGCATGGGGATCGACTCCTCGACCGTGACCCGGCAGGTCGCACCGCTCGTCGACACCGGCCTGGTCAAGCGCACCTCGCACCCGGAGGACGGCCGGGCGGTCGTGCTGCAGCTGTCACCGCGCGGCCAGGCGCGCCTCGACGAGGTCCGGGCCTCGCGGCGCGAGCTGATGTCCCAGGTGACCGACGGCTGGAGCGAGGAGGAACGCGACACCTTCTGCGCCCTGCTCACCCGGTTCAACGCCTCGCTGGCGGCGCGGCAGGCCGCGCACCAGCCGGTACAGGACAACTGACCGGCGGCGCACCGGTTCTCGCGCCTCCCGGGCCGACGACACCCGCAGGACGGCCGGCGACGGCCGCTGGGCATCCCTTTCGCCCGGATCTATCCTGGGAGAGTCGCCAGGTACGAGCATTGGAGGCTGTCATGACACGGAAGATCGCCGACTGCCGTAAGTACCCGAGCGTGTCGAACTGCTCACTCGCCATCACCGGCGAGGAGGACGAAGTCGTACGGGCAGCCGCCGAACACGCCGTCTCGGTCCACGAGCACACGGACAGCCCCGAGCTGCGCGAGCAGATCCGGGCCTCGTTGGAGGACGAGAAGGTAGCTGTCTGACAGCGGAGCCGTCCGGCGGCCGTGATGCGTCACGGCCGCCGGACGGACGTGTCTCCTAGCCGAGCGCCTGCGTGAGGTCGGCCAGCAGGTCGTCGGCGTTCTCGATGCCGACGGACAGGCGCACCAGGTCGCCGGGCACCTCCAGCGGGGAGCCGGCGGCCGACGCGTGCGTCATACGGCCCGGGTGCTCCAGCAGCGACTCGACACCGCCGAGCGACTCACCGAGCGTGAACAGCTTGGCGCGGTTGCAGACCTCGACCGCCGCTTCCTCGCCGCCCGCGACGCGGAAGGACACCATTCCGCCGAACGCCTTCATCTGCTTGGCGGCGATCTCGTGCCCCGGGTGCTCCGGCAGCCCCGGGTAGAGGACCTTGGTCACCTTGGGGTGTCGGGTCAGCAGGTCGGCGACCTTGGTGGCGTTCTCGTCGTGGCGGTCCATGCGGACCGCGAGGGTCTTGATGCCGCGCAGCACCAGCCAGGCGTCGAACGGCCCGGCGACGGCGCCCATCGCGTTCTGGTGGTACGCGAGCTCCTCGGCCAGCTCGGGGTCGCTGACGACGAGTGCGCCGCCGACGACGTCCGAGTGCCCGCCCATGTACTTGGTGGTCGAGTGCACGACGACGTCCGCGCCGAGTGCGAGCGGCTGCTGGAGGTAGGGGCTGGCGAAGGTGTTGTCGACGACCAGCCGCACGCCCGCCTGCCGGGCCACACCGGCGACGGCCGCGATGTCCGTGATGCCGAGCAGCGGGTTGGACGGGGTCTCCACCCAGATCGCCTTGGTGCGGGCGGTGATCGCCGCGCGCACCGCCGACACGTCGGAGGTGTCGGCGACCGAGAACTCCACGCCCCAGCGCGAGGCCACCTTCGCGAACAGCCGGAACGTGCCGCCGTAGGCGTCGTTCGGGATGATCACGTGGTCGCCGGGCGTGAGCAGCGTGCGCAGGAGGCAGTCCTCCGCGGCGAGGCCGGACGCGAAGGCGAGCCCGCGCCTGCCGCCCTCCAGGGCCGCAAGGTTCTCCTCCAGGGCGGTACGGGTGGGGTTGGCGCTGCGGCTGTACTCGTAGCCGCCGCGCAGCCCGCCGACGCCGTCCTGCTTGTACGTGGACACCTGGTAGATCGGCGGGACCACGGCGCCGGTGAGGGGATCCGCCGTGTTGCCGGCGTGGATCGCAAGGGTCTCGAAGCTGTGCTGGTCGCTCATGAGGACCGAGCGTAGTTCGTCAAGAGGGCACTTACCGGCCGCTGCGCCGTCAAGGGACAATGGAGCCATGGAGATTCTGTGGTTCCTGCTCGCCCTGTGCATGCTCGCCGTGGTCGTGGGCCCGATCATGCTGCGCCGCCGTGGCGGCATCCGGCAGGTAGCGCCCGGTTCCCCGGACGCGGCCGACCCGGAGAACTACGGGTTCGTGCGCCAGGAGGAGCTGGACATCCGGATGCCCGGCCCCGACCAGGACCTTCTCGATGTCCTGGACGTCGTGCAGGGCACCCAGGAGTGGCGGGCCGCCTCCCAGCTCCTTGCGGGCACGCCCAAGGAGAGCGAGATCCGCTGGCAGCGGGTGCAGGCCTTCGCCGGTGCGGCCTCGCTGGAGCTGGCGCGGCGGCCCGGTGAGGGCGGGGCGTGGCTGCGGAAGTGGCGGGCCGAGGCCCCGAAGGACGCGGGCGGCGCGGCGGTGCACGCCGAGTTCCTGGTGCAGCAGGCGTGGCGCACCGCCGCGGTGGGCACCGACGACTTCCGGATCATCCTGGAGGAGGCCCGTACGGTCTGCGGCGAGGCGGCCCTGCTTGCGCCGGGCGACCCCGTCCCGTACATCGTGGAACTGGCCGTGGCCCGCGGACTGGGCTACTCCCACGAGCAGTTCGACCAGGTGTGGGCGAAGGTCATCGACCGTGCCCCCGCCCACATGGGTGCGCACATCGCCGCCCTGCACTTCTGGTGCGAGAAGTGGCACGGCTCGGCCGAGCTCGTCGACCGCTTCGCCACCGCCGCCGCCGCCCGCGCCCCGCAGGGCTCGCTGCTGGCCGCGCTGCCGCTGTTCGCGCTGTACGAGAACCTGCCGGAGGTCAACCTCGTGCAGGGCTTCTACCGGGGGTCCGTCGTGACGAAGGCGGTCGGGGGCGCGATGTTCGCGGTGCACGCCGCCCGCGCGGACGATCCCGTACTCGCGCACGTCCGGCACCTGCTGGTCTTCTTCCTCGTCCGCATGGAGCGCTGGTCGGAGGCGATGCACCAGCTCGTCCACATCGACGGCCACGTGGGCGCGCTGCCCTGGATCCAGGACTCCGATCCGGCCGCCGAGTACACGGTGTACCGGGCGCTGGCCGTCGCCGGGTACGAGTCGAACGGCGGCAGCCCGGCGACGCTGCCGCAGTAGCCGCCGACGGGCAGGGGGTGCCGGAATCCACGGCGCCCCCATGGCGTTGTACGCACTGAACACCGACCCCGGAGGAGCCCCCGCATGTTCCTGAACCACCGCACCCCGCAGCTCCCCACCCCCGAGGAGGCCCTGCGTGGCCGCCCCGTCCCCGAATTCACGGTCCCGTCCCGCCACACGGTCCTCGGCAACCCGCTGACCGGCCCGTACCCGGAGGGTCTGGAGGTCGCGGACTTCGCGCTGGGCTGCTTCTGGGGTGCCGAGCGCAAGTTCTGGCAGACCGAAGGCGTGTGGACCACCCTCGTCGGCTACCAGGGCGGCTATACGGAGAACCCGGCGTACGAAGAGGTCTGCTCGGGCCTGACGGGCCACACCGAAGCCGTCCGTGTCGTCTTCGACCCGACGGTCGTGGGGTACGCGGAGTTGCTGAAGCTCTTCTGGGAGTCCCACAACCCGACCCAGGGCTTCCGCCAGGGCAACGACGTGGGCACGCAGTACCGGTCGGCGGTCTACACCCACACCGCGGAGCAGGCGGAGGGCGCGGCCGCGTCCCGCGAGGCGTACCAGCAGGTCCTCACCGGCGCCGGTTTCGGCACGATCAGCACGGAGATCCTCCCGGCCGAGGGCCGCACCTTCTGGCCCGCGGAGGCGTACCACCAGCAGTACCTGGACAAGAACCCCGACGGCTACTGCGGCATCGGCGGTACGGGCGCCACGCTGGAGTCCCCCTCCGAGACGAACTGGGGCCGCGCCTGCCCGACGGGCATCGCACCGGCTCCCGGAGCGTGAGCAGAGGCTCCGCGCAGTGACGTGGGCCCCGTCAACGGCTGCTGCCGGTGGCGGGGCCCACGCGTCGTGCGGGGCAGGTCAGGAGGCGACGAAGCGTGCGATCTGACCGAGCACGACCGTGTCCGCCAGGAACCCGATGTGGGTCTGGCACAGCACGTCGTTGTTCGTCGCGCCGCTCAGCCGGGTGCTGGTGTACGGAATGATGATTCCGTCGCAGGCCGAGTACCAGCTGGCGTACCTGGTGTCACCCGGCGTCTCGTCGCCCGCGGTGATCTGGGCGATGAAGGAGGAGCCGGGGTACATCTGCTGGCAGGTCGTGTAGATCAGGCAGGCGCCCGCGTACGTGGTGCCGTGGTTCGCGCCGGCGATCGAGGCGAGGTGGCTGACGCTGGTGCTGCCGCCCAGCACCTTCAGGTAGTACTGGCTGACGAGGCCGCCCATCGAGTGATTGACGATCGCGACCTTGCTCGCGCCGGTCCGCGCCTTCACGTTGTTGACGAAGGACGCGAGGCCCTGGGCGTTGGAGACGTTGTTGCCGTACGAGTTGTACTCGTAGGCGAAGAGCTTGGAGCTGGACCAGCCGTTGAGCTGGAAGACACTGATCGCAGTGGCCCAGTTGGACGCGTTGCCGGTGTAGCCGTGGACGAAGACGACCGGTGTGCTGGTCGACAGCGGCTGGACGGCCGCGGCGGCAGACTGCGCGGCGGAGGCGGGCTGCGCTGTTTCGGCCGCGCCGGCCGTGGGGGCGGAGGACAAGAGGGTGAACGCGACCGCGGCGGACGCGAGAACGCCGAGAAGCCGACGCGGGGATCGACGACGCATGGAGCACTCCTGACGGGGATACGGGTGCCTGACCCGCCCAGAGTCCTCGGCGAGGAGCTGCCCGCCATCGGCGAAATGACCAGTGCCGTCGGCCGGGTCCCCGTCCGCGCATCACGCAGGAAGCGGCACGCGTGTCCCGTACCCGCTCTCAGGCCGCCAGCAGCACCGCGCCCATCGGAGCCCCCGCGGGTGCGGTCCGGCTGTACCGGGCGAGCTCCTGCTGAGCCAGGGACAGCACGTCCGTGAGCCCGAGCCCGAGCGAGCGGGCGGCCGCGGCAAGGACCTCGGACGAGGCCTCCTTGAGGCCGCGCTCGACCTCGGAGAGGTACGGCATCGAGATCCGGGCGTCCTCGGCCACGTCCTTGAGCGTCCGGCCCTGGGCGAGCCGCTCGCGGCGCAGGACATCCCCGACGACGTCCCGCCAGAGCGGCTCTCTGGGGGCGGGCGCGGGGCCCGGTGTCGCGGGGACGGGACGCAGGGGGATGACGCGGGCTCGATTCTGCGCGTGGCTGCTCATCACCCCAGCCTAGGAGCGCCGCGCCCGGCGCGGGAGGTGGAAGCGTTCCGCGCCGGGCGAATCTGCTGTTGGCCAAACCGGGTGTCGGGCACGGATGGCCGAAGTCTCCTGAGGCGGCGCCGGCACGTGGCACCCTTGCGCCCAAGGAGCTTCGATCGAAGGAGAGTTCGGATCCGATGACGGCGAGCGACGACCACAGCCACCTCACCGCCCTGCGGGGCCGTCCCTGGTTCGCCGCGAACGAGGTGCTCGCCTTCGTCCTCGAACTGCTGGCGATCGGCTGCCTTGCCTGGTGGGGCTTCACTGCCGTCGACGGCTGGGCGGTCTCGCTGCTGCTGGGGCTCGGCACACCTGCGGCGGCCGTCGCCCTGTGGGCGCTGTTCGCGGCGCCCCGCGCGCGGATCCGGCTGCCGCTCGCCGGGGTTCTGGCGGTGAAGGCGGTGGTGCTCGGCGGAGGCGCCGCAGCGGTCCACGGGACGGGTCATCCGGTGGCGGCCGCGGTCCTCGCGGTGGTGCTGGTGGTGAACACCGGTCTGGCGGAGTACTTCCGCAGACGGGCGTGAGGCGTCGCGCCCCACCCGGGGCCGGCTCGGGACGTGTTCCGCCCCGAGCCGGGCGGATCAGATCAGGCCCTGCGCGAGCATCGCGTCGGCGACCAGTTCGAAGCCCGCGATGTTCGCGCCCACCACGTAGTTGCCGGGGCTGCCGTAGCGCTCGGCCGTCGTGTAGCAGGCGTCGTGGATGTGGCGCATGATCTCCGCGAGGCGCTCCTCCGTGTGGGCGAAGGTCCAGGAGTCGCGGGAGGCGTTCTGCTGCATCTCCAGCGCGCTGGTGGCCACGCCGCCCGCGTTGGCCGCCTTGCCGGGGGCGAAGGCGACACCCGCGTCCTGGAGGATGCGGACGGCCTCGGGGGTGGTGGGCATGTTGGCGCCCTCCGCGACCGCCTTCACACCGTGGCGTACGAGGGCGAGGGCGTCGGTCTCGTCGAGTTCGTTCTGGGTGGCGCAGGGCAGGGCGACGTCCACGGGGACGTTCCAGACACCCGTACCGGGGACGTAGCGCGCGTGCTCGCCCCGGCGCTCCGCGTAGTCGGAGACCCGGCCGCGGCCTGCTTCCTTGACCTCCTTGAGGAGGTCGAGGTCGATGCCCTTCTCGTCGACCACGTAGCCGCCCGAGTCGGAGCAGGTCACGACGGTCGCGCCGAACTGCTGGGCCTTCTCGATCGCGTAGATGGCCACGTTCCCCGAGCCCGAGACGGCGATGCGCTGGCCGTCGAGGGATTCGCCGCGGCTGCGGAGCATTTCGGCGGTGAACAGGACGCAGCCGTAGCCGGTCGCCTCGGTGCGGGCCTGGGCCCCGCCCCAGCCGAGGCCCTTTCCGGTGAGCACGCCGGACTCGTAGCGGTTGGTGATCCGCTTGTACTGGCCGAAGAGGTAGCCGATCTCGCGGCCGCCCACGCCGATGTCACCGGCGGGTACGTCGGTGTACTCGCCCAGATGGCGGTGGAGTTCCGTCATGAAGGACTGGCAGAACCGCATGATCTCGGCGTCGGAGCGGCCCTTCGGGTCGAAGTCCGCGCCGCCCTTGCCGCCCCCGATCGGCATGCCGGTGAGGGCGTTCTTGAAGATCTGCTCGAAGCCGAGGAACTTCACGATGCCGAGGTTGACCGAGGGGTGGAAGCGCAGTCCGCCCTTGTAGGGGCCGAGGGCACTGGAGAACTCGACGCGGAATCCGCGGTTGACGTGGATGTCGCCGGAGTCGTCCGACCACGGCACGCGGAAGATGAGCTGGCGCTCGGGCTCACAGATCCGCTCGATGATCCGGGCGTCGACCAGCTCCGGCCGCTGCGCCAGCACCGGGCCCAGGGTTTCGAGGACCTCGCGTACCGCCTGGTGGAATTCCTTCTCACCCTGGTTGCGTCGCAGAACTTCCGCGTAGAGCGGCTCGATGACGCGGGTGGTGGCGGTGTGCGGGCTGACGGAGCCGGAGGTGGCGGGCATCTGATCAAGACCTTCCATGGGTGGGCTCGTGCACAACGGCGCTCCCTGTCCCTGGAAGCGCCACCGGTCGGGGGAGGACCGTCGCACCGGGCGATTGTCCCAGCGTGGCCCCGGAGAAGCCCGGAGCCGCCTCCATACTGACCACGATCGTCCGCAGGACGACCCGTACGGTGGCGAAGCTCACAGCCCCCCGGGCAGGAGTGTGAGGGCCGAAGGGGTGCCGCGCCCCGCCGTAGGGTGTGCGGAGTGGGGATCACTGAACGTGCTCGTACGCATACGCAAGCACCCGGCCGCCTGTCCGCGAAGATCCCGCGGCCGCGCAGCAGTTCGAGCCCGGACGTGGCGGTCGACCGGCGTCCGCCGTGGCGGGTGCCGCTCGTGGCGACGCTGGCGGTCGTGCCGTTGTACGTGGTGTGGGCCGCGGTCCTGTCCACCGGCGGCGGGGACCTCGCCGCGCAGCTGGCGTGGGCGGACTTCGCGGGGCGCCACCCCTGGTCGGCGTACAACCTCTCCTGGTACGGCGGGATGCACACCGCCAGCTACAGCGTGCTCACCCCGCACCTGATGGCCGTACTCGGCGTGCGGACGGTCTCCGTCGCAGCGGGACTGGGCGGGTCGTGGGCGCTGGCGCGTCTGTGCGTGCGCAGCGGGGTGCGGTGGCCGGTGGCGCCCGCGGTGCTGGGGTCGTTCGGGATCTGGTGCAACGTCGCCTCCGGGCGTACGACGTTCGCGCTGGGCGCGGCGATCGGGCTGGTCGCGCTGGTGTGCGTGACGGGGCGCCCCGCCGTCGCCGCGGGGTGTGCCGCCCTGGCGACGGCGGCAAGTCCGGTGGCGGGGCTGTTCCTCGTGGTGGCGGGTGCGGCGTACGGACTGGACGGGCAGGGGCGCAGGGCGTTCGCGCTGCTGGCCGCGCCGGTCGCGGTGGTCGCGGCGACGGCGGTGCTGTTTCCGTTCACGGGGGAACAGCCCATGCGTGCGGGTGTGTTGTGGATGCCGCTCGGTACGTGCGCGGCCGTGTGGCTCGCCGCGCCGCGCTCGGGCGGCTGGCGGGTGGTCAGGTTCGCGGCCGCGGTGTACGCGCCCGGGGTCGTCCTGACCTTCTGTGTCGCCTCGCCGGTCGGGACGAACGTGGAGCGGCTGGTGGGGCTCGCCGGGCCGCCCGTGCTGCTCGCGGCGCTGCTCACGGGCGGCCGGGGCCGGGCAGGGGCGGTGCGGCGGGTGGGGACCGCCGTGCTCGCGGGCGTCCTCGTGGTCAACACCGGCTGGGTGGTGAACAAGACCGACGACGACCTGGAGGTCTCCACCACGGTGCCCGACTGGGCCGTGCACACCGAAGGTGTCGTCGCCGCGCTGCAGGCGCTCGGCGCGGACCGCACCCGGGTGGAGGTCCTCCCGGCCCGCAACCACCGGGAGGCGGCCCTGCTCGCCCCGCACGTCACGATGGCGCGCGGCTGGAACCGCCAGCTGGATGTGGAGCGCGGCCGGCTGTTCTACGGGAGGACGCTGGCACCGGCGGCGTACCGCGACTGGCTCGACCGGTGGGGCGTGGGCCTGGTGGTGCTGCACAGCGGTACGCCGGACAGTCCGGCCGAGGCGGAGGCGGCCCTTGTCCGGCGCGGCGCGGACTGGCTGGAACCGGTGTGGCAGGACACCTGGTGGCGGGTCTACCGGGTCCGCGGGGCGGCCGGTCCGGTGTCGGCGCCCGGTGAGGTGGTGCGCGGGGACGCGGCGACGCTGGTGGTGCGGATGCCGTCGGCGGGGTCGGTGCGGGTGCGGATCGCGTACTCGCCCTGGTTGCGGGCGAACGGCGGGGCGTGCGTGGGGCGGGACGGCGCCTGGACACGGCTCACGGTGCCGAGGGCAGGCGTGTACCGGCTGGATTCCCGCTACCGGTTGCCCGGGGGCGGCGGCTGCTGACCGTGCTCCCGCGGATGCCCGGCGGGACATCCTCGGCAAGTCGGGGCTGCAGGGGAAGCTCCCGCCGGCTGACGATCGGTCATGATGCCGTCATGACATCGCCACGGGGGGCCCGGGATGCTACCGGAAGTCAACGTTTGTACAGACAGCCGGCGTTGGGGCGCCCGCCCCGCTCGTACGACGGCGCGATGCCCCCTCCCCCGTACGGTCTGCTCCGCCCGCCGCCGTCCCTTCCGTCCGGCGCCGACGGCATGCGGCGGTATCTCGCGATCGCCCTGGACTGCTACCTCTGCCTGCTGGCAGCCGGGTTACTGACCCGGCCGTACGTGCATGCGGCCGAAACGGGCCGGGCGGTGGTCCTGACCGCCCTGCCGGCCCTCGCGCTCTCCTTCGTCAACCAGGTGCTGCTGACGGCGGCCGTCCGGGGCAGCGCGGGCAAACTGATCATGGGGGTACGGGTGGTCGGGCTGCCCGACGCCCGCCGGCCGGGGCTGGGGCAGCTGATCAGGCGCTGGCTGTACGGGCTGGTCCGGCCTCCGCTGCAGCCCTGGTACTGGCTGCGCCCGCGCCCCGTCCGTACCGGCGTCCCACGGCCCGGAGTCCCACGGCCCACGGGCGGACAGCCCGGAATCCCGCAGCCCGGGATCGCGCAGCCCGAATGCGCACGGTCCCGCAGCGTGGCCGACGACGACGTGGCGGGGCTGCGCCAGGTGAGGCGCGGGGACCTGCGGACCTACCGCAGGTCCGTCGCCGCGCACGCGTCGGCGTGACACGGCGCCCCGACCGCCTGCCGGGGACGCCGCGTACCCGCCGGCCTCAGGCCACCGCGTTCTCCGTCACCGTCACCTTGCCCTTGCGGATGGTCGCCACCCGCGGCGCCTTGCGGGCGAGGGAACTGTCGTGGGTGACCATCACGAAGGTCAGCCCGTGCTCCTTCCACAGCCCGTCGAGCAGTTCCATGATCTCGTCGCGCATGGATTCGTCGAGGTTGCCCGTGGGTTCGTCGGCGAGCAGTACCTTGGGCCGCTTCACGAGCGCCCGGGCGATCGCGACGCGCTGCTGCTGACCGCCGGACATCTCGCCCGGCAGGTGGGTGGGGCGGTCGCCGAGACCGACGGAGTCGAGGGCCTCCGCGGCCCGTTCCCGGCGGGTCCTGGCGCCGAGGCCGAGCGGGACGAGCGCGGTCTCGACGTTCTCCTGGGCGGTGAGCGTCGGGATCAGGTTGAAGCTCTGGAAGACGAAGCCGATGGACTCCGCCCGGACCTTGGTGAGCCGGGACTCGGGCAGCTTCGCCAGGTCCACGCCGTCGAGTTCGATGGTGCCGGAGGTGGGTCTGTCCAGCCCGCCGAGCATCTGGAGGAGCGTGGACTTGCCTCCGCCGGTCGGACCCTGGATGACGAGCCTGCCGCCGTCCTCGATGGTCAGGTCGACGCCCGCGAGTGCGTCGACGGGGTTCTTGCCGCGCATGTAGCGCTTGGTGACGCCCTTGAGCTGGTACACGTGTGGACTCCTGCTGTACGTACGGAGGGGAGGGGCGGGGGCGGCGTTACGCGACGCGGCGCAGGGCGTCGGCCGGGCGCAGCCTGGAGGCCCGCCAGCCGCCGAAGGCACCCGCGATGAGTCCTCCCGCCACCGCCAGCGCGACGGCGGTCAGGATCGTGGTGAGGGAGACCGGGGCGGTCAGCGCGATGTCGAGGGTCTTGGCCGCGGTCTGGCGGCCGGGACCGCCGCCGCCCATCGGGCCGCCGCCGCCCATGCCGCCTCCGCCGCCCGAGGAGCCGAGCTGGGCGGTGAGGGTGGGGCTGATGGCGGTCACGGCGTACGCACCGGCGAGCCCGACGGCGATGCCGAGGACACCACCCATGAGGCCGTTGACGAGGGCCTCGCCGACGACCTGGCGGGTGACGCGTCCGCTCTTCCAGCCGAGCGCCTTGAGGGTGCCGAACTCCCGTACGCGGCGGCTGACCGCCGAGGAGGTGAGCAGACCCGCGACGAGGAAGGCGGCGACCAGGACGGCGATGGAGAGCCACTTGCCGACGCTGGAGGCGAGGTCGGATGCGGTGGAGAGGGAACCGGAGACCGTGTCGGCGAGGTCCGCGGACGTGGTGACCGTCGTGCCGGAGATGTTCTTCTGGATGGCGGCCTTGACGGTGTCGATGGCCTGCGAGTCGGCGGCCTTGACGTAGACCGTGGTGACCTTGTCCTTGGAGTCGGCGAGCGTCTGCGCCTGCTTCAGCGGGACGTAGACGTTGGCGGCCGCGTCACCGCTGTCCGCCGTCGAGACCCCGACGATCGTGTACTTCGTGCCGGAGACCGTGACGGTCTTGTCGACCGCGAGCTCCTTCTCCTTGGCGTACGCGGCGTCGACGACCGCGACCTTGGCGTCGGTCTCGGTGGCCTTGAACGTACGGCCCTTGGTGATCTTGGAGGAGGTCAGCGGACCGAGGTCCTGCTGGGTGACGTCGGTGCCGTACACGGTGAAGGAGTTGACGTCGAAGGAGGCGCCGCCGCCCTGGACCTCACCCTGCGGCTGACCGCTGCCGCCGCGGGGGCCGCCCTGGGCCGCTCCCTCATCCTGCTTGAACTCCCCGCGCTTGAACTGGCCGTCGACCTTCATGACGGTCAGGCTCAGCCCGCCGACGGCGTCCGCGACGCCGTTCTGCTTGCCGACCTTGTCGACGGTGGTGGAGGCCAGTGTCTGGAAACCCTGGACCATGACGCGGTCGGTGCTCTGGGTCGCGTCGTCGTCCTTGGCGTCGAACTCGAACCGGGGCCGTTGGGTGCCGGAACCCGGAGCGGCGGCGGCCTTGGTCACCGTCATGTCCGTGCCCAGGCCGTACAGCGACTGGAGGACCTTGTCCTGGGCCTTGCTCATGCCCGAGGAGACCGAGCTGACGATGATGACCAGCGCAATGCCGAGGGCGAGCCCCGAGGCGACGACGAGCGCCGCCTTTCTGCGGCGGCGCAGCTCGCGCCGGAGGTAGGTGAAGAACATGGCGCGAAGTTACGGAGCGGGTGTGATGAGGAGTTAAGTCTGCGATGAGAGCTGGATGAGAACACCTGCGGGCCGCACACGCCGAAGGCGGCGGCACCCGGGGATCCGGGGTGCCGCCGCCTTCGTACGGGGAATCGGCGCGGGTGGGACGGTCAGGCGGCGGAGTCCGCCGTCCACTGCGCCCAGCTCATGTTCCAGCCGTTGAGCCCGTTGTCGGGGGCGATGGTCTTGTCCGGGGAGTTCTTGACGACGACCACGTCACCGATCATGGAGTTGTTGTAGAACCAGGCGGCCGGCACGTCGGGGTCGCCCGCGCCCTTCGTGTCGGACAGGCCGACGCAGCCGTGGCTGGTGTTCACGCTGCCGAAGATCGACTTGGCGCCCCAGTAGTTGCCGTGGATGAAGGTGCCCGACGTGGACAGCCGCATGGCGTGCGGCACGTCCTTGATGTCGTACTCGCCCTTGCCGTCGTCGTCGGTGAAGCCGACCGTCGAACCGTCCATGCGGGTCTCCTTGAACTTCTCGGAGATCACCATCTGGCCGTTGTACGTCGGGTTGTCCGAGGAACCGGCGGAGATCGGGATGGTCTTGATCGTCTGCCCGTCCCGGGTGACGGTCATGGTGTGCGCCTTGGCGTCCACGGTCGAGACCTGGTTGCGGCCGACCTTGAAGGTGACCGTCTTCTGCTGCACGCCCACGACGCCGTCGGCGCCCTCGACGCCGTCGAGCGCCAGCTTCAGCGTGACGGTGGAGTTGCCCTGCCAGTAGTTCTCGGGGCGCAGGTCCAGGCGCTTCTCGTTGAACCAGTGGCCGACGACTTCCTGGCCGCTGCTCGACGTCACGGTGATGCCGTCCTGGACGGCCTTCTTGTTCGTGATCGCCTTGTTGAAGTTGATCGAGACGGGCATGCCGACGCCGACGGTGGAGCCGTCCTCGGGGGTGAAGTTCCCGATGAAGCTGTTCTCGGGTGAAACGGTCGTGAAGGAGCTGTTGGCGTGCGCCTCGCGGTCCTTGGAGTCGGTGGCCGTCGCGCTGATCTTGTACGTGGTCGAGCGTTCGAGCTGGCCCGTCGGCTTCCAGCTGGAGCCGTCGGCGGCGAGCGTGCCCTCGACGGTCTCTCCGGCCGACGTGGTCATGGTGACCTCGGTGAGCTTGCCCTTGGCGACGGTGACCATGGCGGCGCTGTTGATGCTCGCGTTGGTGGCACCGTTCTTCGGCGCGATCGTTATCTGCGCCTCGGATGCGTCCTTGGCCGCTGCCTCGTCCACCTCGGCCTGCGACGTCTTCGAGCTCTCGGCGCTGCCGCCCTTGCCACCACCGTCGTCGCTACAGGCCGAAAGCACCAGCACGCCGCCGAGCAGTGCGGACGCGGCCATGAGGCCCCTGCGCCGCTTGCTGTCCGTCATCACACGCTTCTCCATCGTTGCCGATTCCCCAAAATCCCCGACGGGGCCGCCGGACGGCGAACACCCGTCAATGCTCCAAGAACACCCTGACCGGGTCTTCCGTTCCTCATCAGCCGAAGATGTGGGGAACACCACTCATCGACGCACCGGGGGCAGCAGCGGTTCCCGCTGCCCGGCCGGCCTGCCGAGCGGAGTCAGCGTTCCGTCCCGCCACCCTCTTCGTCGTCCGTCTCATTGTCCTCGATCCCGTAGTGGCCCTCGTCCTCGTCGTCCCCGCCGGCGGTCCAGTCGTCGGCGCCGGGGTCGTAGTCGATGGTCTCGCTGCTCCACGAGGCCTGGGCGAGCTCGACCCCGGGCACCTGGCTGACCAGGTCGAACGGGTCGATAAGTGACGCGAGCGCCTCCGCATCGTCTTCCCTGACCGTCGCCTCGGCATGCATACGTTCTTCGGCGGAGTCCTCGGCGGCGGCGCCGGACGCCGCGTGATCGGCGGCGATGCTCTCGAGCGCGGTGCCGGTCAGGGCGTCCGCGTCGGTGATCTCCAGCACCATCTCCACGCGAAGCCGAACAAATGCGGTTGTCTCTGAAGTGCTCATACGCCGGAGCGTAAGGCTCCTGGGGCCCTCGGCTTTCCTCCGACCCGCTGCTTTGCTTAGCATCGGCCCACGGGGCTAACTGATGGTTGTCGCAAGGGGATCGATTCTGTGTCCATCGCTCGTCGCACGCTGCTGACCACCACCGCGGCAGGCACCCTGCTCTGCGCTCTCTGGTTCGTCCCCTCCGCCAACGCGACGGACGGGGCAGGCCCGCGGAGCGGTTCCGCCGGCTCCTCGGCTCCTGGCCAACAGGCGTCCGCCGCAGGAGAGATCACCACGCAGGAGACGCTCGCCGACACCGGGGCCGGGGTCGACACCACCCCGTATCTGATCGGCGGTACGGCCTTCCTCTGCGCCGGAGCGGGATTCGTCGCGTATTCGGTACGCCGGGGCACCGTGAGCCCGGGCTTCTGACGTACGCGGAAGGGCCGTTGCACCC